>DUEP01000065.1 GCA_011176535.1 Anaerolineae bacterium
CAACTCAAGTATACCAGAAATTATCTCTTTGTGTTGCGTTTTGCATGTTCAGGACGTGTGAGCGGCTTGCCCTTCTTCCCGGTTTATGCTAAAGTGGAAGCAATTGTCAGACGTCTGACCTTTTTGTGTGAGGGCCACCATGTCCTTGCAGGCGCGCTCCTTGGCCGAGCGCCTTGAAGCCATTTTGCGCGAACACATCCTGGCGGGGACTTATGCTCCTGGCAGCCGGCTGCCCTCGGAGAGCGAGTTGGCCGAGGAGTTCGGCGTCAGCCGGGCCACGGTGCGCACCGTGCTGGCCAGGCTGGCTGCCCAGGGGCTGATCCTGCGCCGTCACGGTGAGGGGACTTATGTCAACGCGCGCGCCCAGGGGGCCCATGCTTTCTTTGGGCATACCTGGGATTTCGTGCACCTTATTCAGAGTAACGGCTATGAGCCTGCCATCCGGCTGATGGCCCGAGAGATCCGCGCCGCCACCGAGGAGGAAGCCCATGCCCTGGCCATTCCCCTGGGGGAGGCCTTGCTTTCCCTTTATCGGATGTTCTATGCCGCCCAAACGCCGGTCATTCTGGCGAACAACCTTTTTCCTTTGAGGCTGTTTCGTGTGTCGCCCGATTCTTTGGACGGTGCGTTGCACATCCGCGATTTGCTGCGCCAGGCTTGCGGCTGCGAGATCGTTTTTGCCATCACCGAGATTCATGCCGTGCCCTTGCCTGATGAAGCTGCGGAACCGTTGGAGCGTCGAGCCGGAGAGCCGATTCTGGCCCTGGATATTGCCTTTTATGGGCAACAAAGCGAACCGCTCTCCATTGGCCGCAGTTTTTACGACGACACCCGCTTGCGCCTGAACCTGGTGCAGGCCTGGCGTTGAGCCTCACCCCCGACCAAGGAGGAACGTCGGTGCGCTCGCGTCTAAACGCCCTCTTTGACTTCGCCTTGCCCGTGATGGCGACCCTCCTGGCTTTACTGGTCGGCGCCGGGATGTTGCTGCTGTTGGGGGTCAACCCTCTGGTCGCTTATCGTGCCTTGCTGGTCGGCGCTTTAGGCAGCCCCAACGCCATCGCGGAAACCCTGGTCAAGGCCACGCCACTGCTCCTGGTGGGCCTGGGCATCTGCATCGCCTTCCAGGGTAATGTCATCAACATCGGCGGCGAAGGCCAGATGATTGTGGGGGCCATCTTGGGCACCCTGGTTGGCCTGACCTTCACCCACTGGCCGGGATGGTTGGTGATCCTCCTGGCGATGTTGGCCGGATTTCTGGGCGGGGCCATCTGGGGCGGCATTCCGGGAGCCTTGAAGGCCTACTTTGGGGTCAACGAAATTCTCAGTACGGTAATGATGAACGCCATCGCGGTCCAGTTGATGAACTACCTGCTTCGGGGGCCGATGATTGATCCGGCTCAGGCGGCTATGGCCTCGAAAATCCCCCAGACGGCCCGGTTGGCGCAGGCCTTTCACCTGCCCCGTCTGGTGCCCACCCGGTTGCATCTGGGCGCCCTGATCGCCCTGATGCTGGCCTTTGGCGTGTACATCTTCCTCTGGCGCACGGTGTGGGGATACCGCATCCGCGCCGTGGGGAAGAACGTGCACGCGGCGCGTTATGCCGGTATCCAGGTCAAGCGCTACATGGTGTTGGCTTTGTTGCTCAGCGGCGCCTTTGCCGGGCTGGCTGGGGTGATTCAGGTGTACGGCGTGAACTACCGCATGATCACCGACGGCTCGGCTACGGGCTTCACGGGTGGCGCGGGGTTCAACGGCATCGTGGCCGCGCTCTTCGGCAACCTGCACCCCCTTGGCACCATCCCGGCCTCGGTGCTTTTCGGCGCTTTGTTGGTGGGGGCCAATAAAATGCAACGAGCCGCCCAGGTGCCCTCGGCGCTGATCATCGCCCTCAACGGTCTGGTGGTGGTCTTCGTGGTGAGCAGCGAAATCTGGCGCCGCCGACGCCAACGGCGACGCCTGGCTCAAGAGATGGAAAGCCTTTCCACCGACAAAGTCGCCCCCCGACCCTCCACGCCGGAGGTGGGATGATGGAACATGTGCTGACCTCGGCGGTCCTGATGGGCATCCTGACTTCGGGCATTCGCCTGGCCACCCCTTACCTCTATGCTGCCCTTGGCGAGACCTTTGGCCAGCGCAGTGGGGTGCTCAACCTGGGGGTGGAGGGGCAGATGCTTTTGGGGGCCTTTGCCGCCTTCTACCTCACCTGGCGCACGGACAACCTCTGGTTGGGTTTGTTGGCCGCCATCATCGTGGGCGGCCTGATGGGCCTGGCTATGGCCTTCGTCACGGTCAACCTTCAAGCCGAGCAAGGCATCAGCGGGATCGGCTTCTACCTTTTCGGCCTGGGGTTGAGCGACCTGTTGTTCCAGAAGTTCATCGGCACGGTGAAAACGGTGCAGGGTTTTGCTCCCTTGCACCTGCCGGTGCTCAGTGACCTGCCCGTGGTGGGGGAAGTCTTTTTCAGTCACAACATCCTGGTTTACGGGGCCTACTTGCTGGTGCCCCTCTCGTGGTTCATGCTGAACAAAACCACCCTGGGGATGAACATCCATGCCATTGGCGAGAACCCTCAGGCCGCGGACTCTCTGGGCATCAGCGTGGCCCGTATCCGCTACTACACTTTGATCCAGGGCGGGGTGCTTTCGGGGATTGCCGGGGCTTCGTTGTCCATTGGCTTGCTCAGTGTGTTTCAACAAAACATGACCAGCGGTCTGGGCTTCATCGCCGTGGCTTTGGTGTACTTTGGCGCCTGGCGCCCTTTGGGGGTGTTGGGCGGCGCGTTGCTCTTCAGCATGGTCAACGCCTTTCAACTGTGGCTCCAGGTGCTGGGGGTGCCCATCCCCTCGGACCTGGCGGTGATGATGCCCTATGTGCTCACCATTTTGGTCCTGGTCGCCACCGTATCCAAAGTGCGGGCGCCCTCGGCCCTGGCGAAGCCCTTCGAGCGGGAATCTTAGGGGGAGTCCTCTCCCGAAAGGAGGTGAGACCGGCCCGATCCTTTGTCTGTTCCTGACCCCTTCCCTTTTTACATCTTTATCCATCCCGGAGGAAGCGTCATGTGGAGGAGAACCTTTGTCACGGTGTTGTTGTTCCTGGTTTTGGCGTTGGCCGTGGGGGCCTGTGCCAAAGCCACCCCCACGGCGGCCCCTCAGGCAGCCACCGAAGCGCCGCAAAAGCCCTTCCGCGTGGCGGTGGTCATGCCCAGCGCCATCAACGACCTGGCTTTTAGTCAGAGCATGTACGATGCGCTGGTCGCCGTGCAACAGGCCATGGGCGGCAAGGAGGCCATGGAGTTCGTGTACTCGGATGGTATGTATGTGGTGGATGACGCGGCCGCGGCCATCCGCGACTATGCCTCCCAGGGTTACGACCTCATCATAGCCCACGGCTCCCAGTACGGCTCCTCGCTCCAGGAGATCGCCCCGGACTTCCCCAACACCAGTTTCGCCTGGGGCACCACGGTGGATACTTTCGGCCTGCCCAATGTGTTCGCGTACGAGGCGGCCTCGGAAGAAGGTGGGTATGTGAACGGCGTGATGGCGGCCAAACTCTCGCAAAGCGGGGTCTTGGGCGTCATCGGCCCCATCGAGACCGGCGATGCGCAACGCTATGTGCAGGGCTTCATCGCCGGGGCGAAGGCCACCAACCCCGACATCGACGTGCGCGTGACCTGGACCGGCTCCTTCTCCGACACCACCCTGGCGGCTGAGGCGGCCAACACCCATATCGCGGCCGGGGCCGATGTGCTCACCGGCACGGCCCAGATGGTGGTTGGTGCCATCGGCGTGGCCAAGGAGAAGGGCGTGCTCTGGTTCGGCACCCAGGCCGACCAGAGTTCTCTGGCGCCCAAGATTGTGGTGGCCAACCAGGTCTATCACTGGGAGGTCGTCCTGACCCAGATGATTGACCTGATTCAGCAGGGCACCCTGGGTGGCCGGCCCTTCAGCATCAACCTGGCCAACGGCGGCGAGGTGATCCAGTACAACCCTGCTTACGACCTGCCGGTCGAGGTCAAGGACGCAGCCGAAGCAGCCATTCAGGGCATCAAGGACGGCAGTATCCAGATCGAGACCGGGAAATAACCCTGAGATGGGGCGCATCCATCCGCCAGAAGGATGGGTGCGCCCTTGGTCTCCGTTCGGAGGATGTCCATGCCCGATTCTGCGGCTCAACCTCCCCGGATCCAGACGGTCGAGATGCGCGGCATCACCAAGCGCTTCCCCGGCGTGCTGGCGAATGACCGCGTGGATTTTGATGTGCATGCCGGCGAGGTGCACGCCCTTCTGGGCGAAAATGGTGCCGGCAAAAGCACCTTGATGAAGATCCTCTATGGCCTTTACCAGCCCGACGAGGGCGAGATTTACCTCAACGGCCAGCGGGTGAGCATCCATTCCCCCGGCGATGCCATCCGTTTGGGCATCGGCATGGTCCACCAGCATTTTATGTTGGTGGAAACCATGACCGTGGCCGAAAACGTGGCCCTGGGGCTGCCCTCATCCCGAGGGCTGCTCACCGACCTGGAGGTGGTGGCCCGCCGGATCCGGGAGTTGGCCGAGACCTACGGGCTGTACATTGACCCCCAGGCGTACATCTGGCAACTCTCGGTGGGGCAGCAGCAGCGCGTGGAAATCCTCAAAGCCCTCTATCGAGGTGCTTCGCTGCTCATCCTCGACGAGCCGACCGCCGTATTGACCCCCCAAGAGGTCGAGGAACTTTTCGCCATCATGCGCCAGATGGTGCGAGAGGGGCACGCCCTCATTTTCATCTCCCACAAACTGCATGAGGTCATCGAAATCAGCGATCGGGTGACCGTGTTGCGCGACGGGCGCAAGATCGGCACCCGACCTACCGCCGAGACCACCAAGGCCGCTTTGGCCAACTGGATGGTCGGGCGGGAGGTGTCGTTCACCCTCGAGCGGGGGCCTGCGCAGGTCGGCGAGGTGCGGCTGGAACTGCGCGATGTTCACTGCGAGAGCGACCGGGGCACGCCGGGCCTGCAGGGCGTGAGCCTCACCGTGCGGGCGGGCGAGATTTTGGGCATCGCTGGCGTTTCCGGCAACGGGCAGCGCGAGTTGGCCGAGGTCATCACCGGGTTACGGGAGGTCACTTCGGGCCAGGTGCTTTTGGAGGACACGGACGTGACCCCTTGGGATCCTGGGGCGCGCACCGAGCGGGGGTTGTCCTATATCCCTGAGGAACGGATGCGCGATGGGGTCATCCAGGATTTCACGGTAGCCGAAAACCTCATCCTGCGCGACCACGCCAGGCCCCCCTTTGCCCGGCGGGGGTTCCTCGATTTGCGGGCCATTGCCCAGCACGGGGAACGCCTCATCCACGACTTTCGCATCAAGACCCCTTCGTTGCGCACGTTGGTGAAGAGCCTTTCGGGCGGCAACATCCAGAAAATCGTGTTGGCGCGCGAACTGGCCCGTCAGCCGCGGGTGATTGTGGCTGCGCAGCCCACGCGGGGTCTGGATATCGGCGCCACCGAGTATGTGCGCGAGCAGTTGCTGGAACAGCGGCGGCAAGGGGTAGCGGTCTTGCTCATTTCGGAGGATTTGGACGAAATTTTGGCCCTCTCGGACCGGATCGCGGTGATGTACGAAGGCCGCGTCATGGATGTCTTGCCCAACGAGAACGTCAGCCCGGAGCGCCTGGGTTTGCTCATGGCCGGCGTGGCCCCCGCTGCTTCGGCCTGAGCCACGAATTGACGAAGTAACGACGCAACGAAGTGACGAACATGCTTTGGCAACGCTATTACCGACCCAAAATCATCGAAGAGGCGCTGCACCTACTGGCGGCGATCCCGGGGGCCGCGATTTTGGCCGGGGGCACGGACCTGATTCTGGATGTGCAACAGGGGCGTCGGGACCCGTTGGCGGCTGCGGTGGATGTGACGGCGATCCCCGACTTGCAGGCCCTGGAAGTGCGGAGGGGACGGTTGTTCATCGGGGCTGCCGTGCCCCTGAGCCGCATCGCGGCCTCGCCCCTGGTGCATGAGCATGCCCGGGCGCTGGCCGAGGCCGCCGGACAAATGGCCGGGCCCCAGGTGCGGCGGGTGGCGACCCTGGGCGGCAATGTGGCCCATGCCTTGCCCGCGGCCGACGGCGCCATGGCGCTGCTGGCGCTGGACGCTCAGGCCGAAGTGGCCGGCCCCCAAGGGCGGCAGCAGGTGGCACTGCCTGCTCTCTATCGCGGCCCTGGACGATCTGCCCTGGCGCCCACCGAGTTGCTGGTGGGGTTTACCCTGCCCCTGGGTGGGCCGGGGCGGGCTTCGGCCTTCCGCCGGGTGATGCGGCCTCAGGGGGTCGCCCTGCCCATCCTCAACTGTGCCGTCTGGCTGCACCGCGAAGGGGAGCGCATCGTCCAGGTGCGCATCGCCGTTGGCCCCTTTGGCCCGGTTCCCCGGCGGGCCGTGGCGGCCGAGAGCGCTTTGTGTGGCCATCCCTTGACCGCCGAGACCGTCGCCCAGGCGGTGGATGCCCTTCTGCGCGAGGCCCGCTTTCGCACCAGCCTGTACCGCGCCACCCAGGCCTACCGCCGCCACCTGGCCGGGATTCTGCTCCGCGACGCCCTGCGCTTAGCGTGGGAGAGGGCGGGAGGGGCGTAACGAATGGCAAATAAGAAATTGCGAGTTAGGACACCGCACATGGAACATCGCACGTCGCACGCTTCCACGATCTCACCCGAACGCATCCCCATCACCCTGACCGTGAACGGGCGCACCTACCGCCTGGAGGTGGCGCCGGATGAGACCCTGGCGACCGTGCTCCGCCAGCGCCTGCACCTGACCGGCGTGAAGATCGGCTGCCAGGAGGCCGAGTGCGGCGCGTGCACCGTAGAGGTGGATGGCGAGGCCGTGCTCTCCTGCATCTACCCGGCCGTGCGGGTCGACGGCAGGCGCGTGCTCACCGTGGAGGGCCTGGCCCGCCAGGAAGAGACGGAATTTGTCCTGCATCCCTTGCAGGAGGCCTTTGTGCAGCATGGCGCGGTGCAGTGCGGTTTTTGCACCCCCGGCCAACTGATGGCCGCCCACGCCCTGCTGGAGCACAACCCCAACCCCACCCGCGAGGACATCCGGGAAGCCCTGAAGGACACCCTGTGCCGTTGTGGGGCGTATCGGGCCATCGAAGAGGCGGTGCAGGCGGCGGCTCAGGCCCTGCGCACTGGCGAGCCGCCCCCGCCGCCGCAACTGCCCGCTTCCACCCATGCGGGCCGCGTGGTGGGCCGCCCGCACATCCGCCCCGACGCCATCGACAAGGTCACCGGGCGCGCCATCTACACCGACGACCTGCACTTTGAGGGAATGCTCTACGCCCGTGTGCGCCGGGCCGAGGTGCCCCACGGCATCTTGCGGCGGATCGATGTCATCCAGGCCCGCGCCGTGCCGGGCGTCCAGGCGGTGCTTACCGCCGCCGATTTGCCGGCCGCTAAGCGCCACGGCCTGTTCGTGGACGATTGGCCCATCCTGGTCGGGGTGGGGGAGCGCATCCGTTATGTGGGTGACGCCCTGGCGATTGTGGCCGCCGAGACCCCAGAGGCCGCCGCCCAGGCTGTGGCCCGGATCGAGGTGGGGATTGAACCCCTGCCTCCCCTCACCGACCCCCTTGAAGCCCTGCGCCCCGATGCGCCCCAACTGCATCCCGGCGGTAACCTGCTCAAACACATCAAAGTCCGCAAAGGCGATGTGGAACAGGGGTTTGCCGAGGCCGATGTGATTCTGGAGCACACCTTCTTCACCCCACCCTACGATCATGCCTTTTTGGAGCCTGAATCCAGCGTGGCCGTGCCCCTTTCCGATGGAAGGATGGCCGTTTATGTCGGCTCCCAAATCCCTTATGCGGACCGGCGGCAGGTGGCTGCGGCTTTGGGCTGGCCGGAGGAGCGGGTGCACATCGTGGGGCAGACCATGGGCGGCGGCTTCGGCGGCAAGGAGGACATCGCCGGGCAGATTCACGCCGCCCTGCTGGCCCAGGCCACGGGCCGGCCGGTGAAACTGACCTACGATCGGCGGGAGAGCCTCATCGCCCACCCCAAGCGCCACGCCACCCGCATCCGGGTGCGCATCGGTGCCAAACGCGACGGCCGCCTGACCGCCATCCAGACCGAACTGTACGGCGACACCGGCGCTTACGCTTCCCTGGGTGAGAAGGTGATGACCCGCGCCACCACTCATTCCGCCGGGCCGTACGAGGTGCCCCATGTGCGCTCGGATTGCTACGCGGTGTACACCAACAACCCGCCGGCTGGCGCCTTTCGGGGCTTTGGCGTCACCCAGTCGACCTTCGCCATCGAGAGCATAATGGACATGCTGGCCGAGCGCCTGGGCATGGATCCGGTGGCCCTGCGCCGCAAGAACGCTCTGCGGGTCGGCTCGGTGACCAGCACGGGGCAGGTGTTGCGGGAGAGCGTGGGGCTGCTGGCGTGCATCGAGCGCGCGGAGGCCGAGATGCGCCGCCTGACCGACGGCGAAGCCCCCTTCCGACCGCGTCCTGTGCCGGGGGCGCCTCACAAGGTGCGGGCCTGGGGATTCGCCGTGGCCTTCAAAAACACCGGCCTGGGCGGCGGCGCGCCCGATGAATCCACCACCGAGGTCGAACTGTTGCCCGAGGGGCGCTTTGAGGTGCGCACCTCGGCCGCCGAACTGGGCCAGGGGTTAGTCTCGGTGTTGCAACTCGTGGTCGCCGAAACCTTGGGCCTCTCCCCGGAGCGGGTGCGGGTGTTGGTGATGGACACTGACCGTACCCCCGACGGCGGGCCCACCACGGCCTCGCGGCAGACCTTTGTCACCGGCAACGCCGCGCGCCTGGCCGCCCAGGTGCTGGCCGACGCCTTACGCTCCGCCCTGGCCGAGCGCTACGATTGCCCGCCGGAGCGTCTTCGCTTCACCGAGGCCGGGGTGGAACTCTGTGGCCGCACCCTCACCTGGCCCCAGGTGGCGGCGGAGATGGACGCTCTGGGCCGTCCGCCCCGCGTGCGCTACACTTACCGCGCCCCCGAAACCCGTCCCCTGGGGGAGGGCGGCGACATGCACTTCGCCTACGCCTTCGCGGCCCAGGCCGCCGAGGTGGAGGTGGATACCCTTACCGGCGAGGTGCGCGTGTTGCGGGTGATCTCGGCCAACGATGTGGGTGTGGCCCTCAACCCCCTGACCCTCAAAGGCCAGATCGAGGGTGGGGTGGTCATGGGCGTCGGCACGGCGCTCACCGAGCGTTTCATCCTCGAAGAAGGGCGGGTGGTCACCGATCGGCTGGCCCGATACCGCATCCCGGCCATCGGCCACACGCCGGAAATTGTGCCCATCATCGTGGAACAGCCGGTCGCCACCGGCCCCTTCGGCGCCAAGGGGGTGGGGGAGATTGTGAGCGTGCCCACGGCCCCGGCCATCACCAATGCCATCTACCATGCCGTGGGCGTGCGGGTGGACCGCTTGCCGGTGGACCAGGAAGCCCTGGTGCGGCAAAGCGCCCACGGATGACCCGCCCTTTGAGCGTCCGTGGGCCCTTTCTTTCCATTGACGCCCACGCCGCTTGTTGGTATCCTCTCCCCATGCCTCCCTATTACGCTGACCTGCACATCCACTCCCATTACTCCCGCGCCACCAGCCGCGACCTGGACATCCCCCACATCGCCCTGTGGGCCTTGAAGAAGGGCACCACCCTGGTGGCCACGGGGGACATCGCCCATCCCGGCTGGCTGGCCGAACTGGAGCAGCACCTGGAGCCGACCGAGGGCGACCTGCTGCGCCTCAAGCCCGAGGTGGAGCAGGCGGTGCACGCCCAACTGGCGCCGGCCCTGCGTCGCACCCTGCGTTTCGTGCTCGGTGGCGAGATCAGCACCATCTACAAAAAGGGCGACCGCACCCGCAAGATCCACCATGTGGTCTTCCTGCCCACCCTCGACGCGGTGCGGCGCTTTCAGGCCCGTCTGGAGCGCATCGGCAACATCCGTTCCGATGGCCGTCCCATCCTCGGCCTGGATTCCCGCGACCTGCTGGAAATCCTCCTCGAAACCGACCCGCGCGGCGTGCTCATCCCCGCCCACATCTGGACGCCCTGGTTCGCCCTGCTGGGTTCCAAATCGGGCTTTGACTCGGTTGAGGAGTGCTTTGACGACCTGAGCGAGCACATCTTTGCCCTGGAGACCGGCCTTTCCTCCGACCCACCCATGAACTGGCGCGTTTCGGCCTTGGATCGTTACACCCTGGTCTCCCACTCCGACGCCCACTCCCCCCGCAAACTGGGCCGCGAGGCCGACCGTTTGCACACCGACCTGACCTACGACGCGCTGTTCGATGCCATCCGCAGCGGGGACCCGAACCGCTTCCTCGGCACGGTGGAGTTCTTCCCTGAGGAAGGCAAATACCACTACGACGGCCACCGCAAGTGCAGCGTGCGCTGGAAGCCTGGCGAAACCCTGGCCCACGGCGGCCGCTGTCCGGTGTGCGGCAAGATGGTCACCGTGGGCGTGCTTCACCGCGTTGAAGAACTGGCCGACCGCCCCGAAGGCGCGGTCAAACCCAACGCCCTGCCCTACCACAGCCTGATCCCTTTGCCCGAAGTACTGGCCGAGTTTCTGGGTGTGCGCAGCGCTACCAGCAAGCGGGTCGAGCGGGAGTACGAGCGCCTGCTGGCTGCGTTGGGACCTGAGTTCGAGATCCTGCTGGATTTGCCCCTGGAGGACATCGCCCGTGTGGGCGGCCCCCGCTTGGCCGAGGGCATCGGCCGGATGCGACGGGGTGAGGTGCTGGTGGAGCCGGGCTACGATGGCGAATTTGGGGTCATCCGTGTCTTTGTGGAACGGACACCGCCCCGCGGGAAGAACCCCCTGCCGCTGTTTGATGTGCCCGAGCCTGAGGGTTTATCTGCCCCCCAGGGCCTCCCTGGGCCGGACCCCGAGGGGGCTGTGCCGCGATCGGAGGCGGTGACCGTTCCTGAGAAGACGGCCCTTTCCGACTCGTCCCTTGCGGCCGGCCTTGGTGAGGCCGAAGCGGCCTACCCCGCCCGGGGCCTTGGCGCCGACATCCTGGCCGCCCTCAACCCAGAGCAGCGCGCGGCGGTGCGCACCCTCGACCGCCATCTGCTCATCGTGGCCGGGCCGGGCACGGGCAAGACCCGCACCCTGACCGCCCGACTGGCTTATCTGGTGCGCACGGGGCGGGCAACGCCCGAGCAGTTGCTGGCCATCACCTTCACCAACCGCGCGGCTGAGGAGATGCGCGAGCGCCTGACCGGCTGGCTGGGAGCGGAGTCAGCCAGCCGGATCACGGTGGCCACTTTCCACGCCTTCGCCGCCGGCTTGCTGCGCACTGACGCGGAGCGCCTGGGCCTAAGCCCTGACTTTGTCATCGCCACTGAAGCCGACGCCCTGGAGGTGCTGCGCCGGGTGGCCCCCGACCTCACTGCCCGCCAGCGGCAGGACCTGTACGAGCGTATCCAGGCCGCCAAGCGTGGCCCTCACCCTACCCTCCTCGGTCATCCCTCCCCTCTCCCACTGGGAGAGGAGAGGGGGGAAGGCCGCGCCCAGCGTGAGCGAGGCGGCGGCCAGGAGGGAGAGGTGAGGGCGCCTGACGAAATCCCCTCTGCCTTGTGGGAGGCCTACCACGCCGCGCTCCGCGCCGCCGGTGCGGTGGATTACGGCGACCTGCTGGCCCTGGCCGTGCGCCTGTTGGAGCAAGACGCCGAAGTGCGGGCCGCTCTCCACGCCCGCTACCGCTGGCTGGCCGTGGACGAGTACCAGGACATTAACGCGGTGCAATACCGCCTGCTGCGCCTGCTGGTCGCGGGTGGGGCCAATGTGTGCGCCATCGGCGACCCCGACCAGGCCATCTACGGTTTCCGCGGTGCCGACAGCCGCTACTTCCACGCTTTCCCCCAGGATCTCCAGCCCGCGCAGGTGGTGCGTTTGCGGCGCAACTACCGCTCGGCGACCGCTATTCTCCGGGCGGCCCAGGACCTGCTGCGCGACCAGACTTCGGTCGCCGCTCAAGATTTGCTGGCCACCTTCGCTGATGAGGTGCAGGTGGAGGTGTACACTGCTGCCAGCGATGGCGCGGAGGCGGAGTTCGTGGTGCACCAAATCGAGCGCCTGGTGGGCGGCACGAGTTACTTTTCTGTGGACACAGGCCGCGTGGAGGGCAGCGACGAGGCCCGCTTTGCTTTCGGTGACATCGCTGTGCTCTACCGGACGCGCGCCCAACTGCCCGCATTGCGCGAGGCCCTGGACCGCGCGGGCATCCCCTACCAGACCCAGGGCGACGCGCTCACCCAGCACCCTGGCGTCCGCGTCGCCCTGGGTCTGGCTTGGCTGGTGCTCAACCCCCACGCCGGACTACATTGGGACACGGTGCTCCACCACTTCCGCCTGGAGCGCCTACGGGGGGCGTTGCTGCACCCCTCCCCTTCTGGGAGATGGGCTGGGGGTGAGGGCGCCTCGCCCGCCGCCCTCCTGACCCGCGCCGTCGCCCAGGCCGCCTTG
This sequence comes from Anaerolineae bacterium, assembly GCA_011176535.1. NCBI lineage: Bacteria > Bacillati > Chloroflexota > Anaerolineae > Anaerolineae bacterium. The sequence goes on from DUEP01000065.1 coordinate 12,478, forward strand.
CGCG
>DUEP01000066.1 GCA_011176535.1 Anaerolineae bacterium
CCAAAAAGCCCCCGTCGGGCAGGCGCGAAAGGTAAAACCTGCCCTCCGGGAAATGCGTCACCGTACCGGGCGGGAAATCCTCTACCGCACCGGCGGTGATGATGCCGCCGAACTGGCCCTCGATGGGGCGTGGGGCCATGTAACGCAAGAGCACGCCCCCGAATTCCAGGGTCAACGCGCCTCCCAGCACGGCGCCTCCCAGTTTGAGAAAATCGCGCCGAGAGAAGTTCTCAGGTGTGGGTTTCTGTTTGGTCATCGCAAACCACCTCCCCAGAGGTAGGGTCCAGTTCAGGTCCGGTCAGTGCAACGGCGAGGCAGGCATGGCCCACGGCCAGTACAACGCCATATTGGGGCCGCGGAAAAACACACCAACAACGGTCAGCACCCCGAAAACCGTCAGGAAGAACAGGAACCAAAAGAGCACGCTTTCTTCCCGCCGCAGCCCCAGCGCCCGCTGGAGCACCCAATGCGTCATCAGGCCCCCCAGGGTCAGCACCCCCAGGGGAAGCACGCCGTTGGAAACCCAGGTGGGCCAAGCGGGGAACCAGGCCACCCAGTCCAGGAGGTACGCATCGGCCAGCACCCAGGCGGGCGTGAAAAGCAGGGCCAGCCCCACAGCGATAAGGCCGAGGTCACGGCCCCGGCGGGTGCGAAAGGCGACGCCGGTGCTCTCCGTGTTACTATCCAGCCACGGCAACGCAGCCAGCGCCGTCAACCCCGCCCCAGGCAGAAAGATGGCCGCCACCAGGGGATGGAAATGCAGAAGCAACTCCTGCAGGCCCGCGAAGTACCAGGGCGCCTTGGCCGGGTTGGGGCTGAGATTGGGGTTGGCGATGCCCTCCAGCGGGGCCGGGTGAACCATGGCCCAGGCCATCAACAACGCACCCCACATCAGGGCGTACACCAATTCGCAGCGCACCAGATAGGGCACGGTGGTCACCCGCTCGATCCGGGTCAGCACCTCGCCGGGCTTCTTTGGCACCGTCACCCCGCCATCCTTGCGGATGCGCCAGAAGTGGTAACTGGCCAGCGCCACCAGCAAAATGGGGATCACGCTGATGTGCAGGGTGTAGAAATTCAGCAGGGTGTGGCCGCTGACCTCAGCGCCCCCCAGCAGCCAACGGCTCAGCGAATCTCCCACCCAGGGCAGATAGGTCAAAATCCCAGTGCCCACCGTAATTGCCCAATAGGCCAACTGGTCCCACGGCAAGAGATAGCCCGTGAAGTTGGCCAGGGCCACCAGGAGGAGCAGGTCTAACCCCACCAGCCAGTTAAGCGCCCGGGGCGGGCGGTAGGCACCGGTCAGGAACACCCGCAGCAAATGCAACCCCACGGTCACCAGGAACAGGTTGGCCGCCCAGTGGTGCAACGCGCGGATGAAGGACCCGAAGGGGATCTGGCTCTCCAGGCGCAAAACATCCAGATAGGCCTGCGGCGCACTGGGGGTGTACCGCATTTCCAGCAAAATCCCTGTGACGATGAGCAATACCAACAAAAAGGTGCTCAAGCCCCCCAGCCCCCAGGTGTAGGTGAAGCGCAATGTGCGCACGGGCACCCGCGGGGGATGCAGATGCAGGATCATGCTGTCCATGACCGCCCGCATCCGCCCCCGCTCGCGCTGAGCCGCGCGGCCACCGGAGGCTTCCGACCGCCCGGCGGGGGCCGCAGACCGCGCCGAGGCGTGAGGTCTTTCCTGAAGCGAAGCAACGCGGTGGTTCTGACGCAATGGGCTCTCTCCTCCTCTCGTCCCGGTGTTCCCGCTGAGGCCGTGATGCCCCAGCCCCTTCTTCGGCGTTCGTTCAAAGTGTAGACTCCCGGCCCGATTTGCGCATCATCCCCCGTGGACGAAAAAGGGAGGAAAGGGGAGGAGGAACCGCAGCGGGTATAATAAGCCCGCGAACCCGTGCTCGCTTACCCCGACCGGCAGGGCCAGGCGTGCCCCCGGTCCAGCGAGGGCGTGATGATCTATCCTTTCTTCCGTTCTCTCCTCTTTCGTCTCCCACCGGAGACGGCCCACGGGCTCACCCTACGCCTGCTGCGCCTGGTGGGGGCTTTGCCGCCCCTGAGTGCCGCTGTGCGCCGCCTGCTGGGCACCCATGACCTGCCTTCCGTGCCCGTACGGGCTTTCGGCCTCACTTTCTCCAATCCAGTGGGGCTGGCCGCCGGGTACGACAAAGACGCCCTGGCCTGGCGTGGGCTGGCTGCCTTAGGCTTCGGCCACATCGAGGTAGGCACCGTCACCCTGCGCCCCCAGCCGGGCAACCCCAAGCCCCGTCTGTTCCGCCTGCCCGAGCAGCAGGCTCTCCTCAACCGCCTGGGCTTTCCCAGCCGGGGGGCGGCTTTCGTGGCGCAGCGCCTGCGCGGCCCCCGTCCGCCCGGCCTCATCCTCGGCGTCAACCTGGGCCGGAACAAGACCACGCCCAACGAACGCGCCGTGGAGGATTACCTCGCCCTGGCCCGCACCTTCGCCCCTCTGGCCGATTACCTGGTGGTGAATGTGAGTTCCCCGAACACCGAGGGATTGCGCCGCCTGCAGGCCCGCGCCGCCCTGGAAGGCCTGCTGCTCCCCCTCGTCCGGGCGTTGCAGGACCTCGGGGATCGGGCCACTCTCCCGAGATCCCGCCCCCCGCTGCTGGTCAAACTGGCCCCGGACCTGGACGACGCGGCGCTGGACGACGCCCTGGATGTGCTGTTGCAAGCAGGCGTGGATGGGGTCATCGCCACCAACACCACCATAAGCCGGGAGGGGCTGCCTGCCCGCTGGCAGCGCGAGCGCGGCGGGCTGAGCGGCGCCCCCCTGCGGGCCCACAGCACGGCGATGATCCAGGCCATCCATCAGCGCACGAGCGGTCGGTTGCCCATCATCGGCGTTGGCGGCGTGCTGCGTCCCGAAGACGCCCTGGAAAAACGGGAGGCCGGTGCCACCCTGGTGCAGGTGTACACCGGCCTGGTGTACTACGGCCCCACCCTGCCCCGCGACATCATTCTGGCCTGCGCCTCCTGAGCGCCAACTTATGCTAAGATTAGGCAACGCACTCCGGGGAGGTGTGATATGGCCCAACCGGCAACCGAAACGCGCGCCGGGGAGCGTCCCTGGTGGCTCAACCTCATCTGGCAGGGGAAAATCGGCCCGGCTTTCTGGACTGTGGCCGGGGTAATCTCCCTCACGGTGAACATCGTGCTCCTGGCCGTGCTGATTGTTCTAGCGCAGCACCTGTTCACCCTGAAGCACATCGTCCAGGATCAACTCTTGGGCGGCCTGAGCGCCAACTTCGCCGCCATGGACGCCGCCGTCATCCGCACCACCGTGGAGGTGCACGACCAGATCCCCGTGGTCTTCGACCTGCCCGTGGAGACCGAAACCGTAGTTACCCTCACCCAGGATGTGGTCATCCGGGGGGCCAGGGTCAACCTCGTCACTGGCGGGCTGCAGATCATCGGCGCTCCGGCCAACATCGTCCTTCCCAAAGGCACCCAGTTGCCGATAAAATTGAACATCACCGTGCCCGTGAGCACCCAGGTTCCGGTGGACCTCACGGTTCCCGTCAACATCCCGCTGAAGGAGACCGAGTTGCACCAGCCTTTTGTCGGCCTGCAACAGGTGGTGGCCCCCTACCAGCAATTGCTGGCGCAAACCCCGGATTCCTGGGGGCCGGTGCTGTGCCCCCTCTTGGAACCCTTCTGCTCCTGGCTCCACCTCTCGACGGAGCCCAGACCTGCATCCCCCTGAAAACGAGGAGCCTATGCCGCAACCGTTGCGCACCACGCTGGACAACGGCCTAAACGTGTTGTTGCTCGAAGTGCACACCGCCCCAGTGATCAGCCACTGGGTCTGGTATCGCGTCGGTTCGCGCGACGAACCCACCGGCCGGACCGGCGTCTCCCACTGGGTGGAGCACATGCAATTCAAAGGCACGCCCAAGTACCCCGCCGGCGTGTTGGACAAGGCCATCTCTCGCCAGGGCGGCTTCTGGAACGCCTTCACCTTCCTCGACTGGACGGCCTATTTCGAGACCTTGCCCGCCCAGGCCATCGACCTGGCGCTGGACCTGGAAGCCGACCGCATGGTGAACAGCCTATTCGACCCGGAAGAAGTGGAACGGGAGCGCACGGTGGTCATCTCCGAGCGCCAGGGCAACGAGAACAGCCCCCAGTTCCGGCTGGGCGAGGAGGTGCAGGCCGCCGCCTTCCGCGTCCACCCCTATCACCACGAAATCATCGGCGACCTGGCGGACCTGGAGCGCATGACCCGCGAGGATTTGTACCGCCACTACCGCACCTACTACACCCCTAACAACGCGGTGCTGGCCGTGGCGGGCGACTTTCAAACCGAGGCCATGCTGCGCCAGATCGAAGCCGCGTTTGGCGCCATCCCTGCCGGGCCGGAGCCGCCGCGCCTGGTGCGGCCCGAGCCTCCCCAGCGGGGCGAACGGCGCGTGGTGGTGGAAGGCCCCGGCGAAACCGCCTTCCTCGAGGTGGCTTACCACGCCCCCAAAGCCGCCGACTCAGACTTCTTCCCCTTCCTGGTGCTGGACAGCCTGCTCACCGGCCCCAGCAACCTGAACATCAGCGGCGGCGGCATCTCCAACCGCACTTCACGCCTGTATCGCCGCCTGGTCGAAGGCGAAATCGCCGCCTCGGTGAGCGGGGGCTTCCAGGCCACCCTGGACCCTTTCCTTTTCTCCATCGCCGTCACCCTGCGGCCCGACCGACGGCCCGAGGAGGCGTTGCAGACCATCGACGAGGAGGTTCGCCGCCTCCAGGACGAACCGCCCCCGGCCGATGAGGTGGCCCGGGCCGTGAAACAGGCTCGCGCCCTGTTCGCCTACGGCAGCGAGAGCACCACCAACTTGGGTTTCTGGCTGGGCTTCAGCAGCATGGTCGCCCAGGTGGACTGGTTCCTCACCTTCCTCGACCGCCTGGCCGAGGTCACGCCCCAAGAGGTGCAACGCATGGCTCAGGCCTACCTGCGCCCCCAAAACCGCGTGGTGGGCACCTACCTCCCCACCAACCATGCCGTCGAGGTGCACCATGAGTAATCCGCTTCCCGGCCCTGAAGACATTCGGCGCGTGGAACTGGACAACGGCATCGTCGTGCTGGGCCGCCACCATCCCCACAGCCCGGCCGTGGCCGTGCAGGGGTACCTCCAGGTCGGTTCCCTGAACGACCCAGACGACAAACTGGGCCTGGCCGGGTTCACCGCCGCGGCCCTGATGCGCGGGACCCGGCACTACGAGCACCAGGCGCTCTACGACGCCCTGGAATCCCGGGGTGCCAGCCTGGGCATCGGCGGCCACACCCACACCACCGGCTTCGGGGGCCAGGCCCTGGCCGAAGACCTGCCCCTGCTGCTGGACATCCTGGCCCAGGCGCTGCGCTTCCCCACCTTCCCGGCGGAACAGGTGGAGCGCCTGCGGGCTCAATGGCTCACCAGCCTGGCCCTGCGGGAGCAGAACACTGGCGAGATGGCCGACCTCACCTTCGACCGCCTGGCCTATGACGGCCACCCCTACGCCCGGCCCGACGACGGCACGCCCGACACCATCCGCGCTCTCACCTTAGACGATTTGAGCGCCTTCCACCGACGCCACTACGGCCCCCAAGGCATGGTCATCGCCATCGTGGGCGGCATCGAGCCGCAGCAGGCCGTGGCCCTGGTGGCGCAGGCCCTGGGCGACTGGCAGAACCCCGCCCAGCCCGCGCCAGCCGCCCTGCCGCCGCTGCCCCCGTTGCGCGAAACCCGCCGCGAGGAGGTCTTCATCCCCGACAAGAGCCAGGCGGACATCGTGCTGGGCGTCCCGGGCCCCTCCCGCACCGATCCGGACTACATCCCCCTGGCCTTAGGCAACAGCGTGCTGGGCCAGTTCGGGTTGATGGGGCGCATCGGCGATGTGGTGCGTGAGCAAGCCGGGCTGGCCTACTACGCCTACTCCAGCCTGAGCGGCGGCCCCGGCCCGGGCCCGTGGACGGTGCACGCCGGCGTGGCGCCGCAAAACGTGGAACCAGCCATTGAGCTCATCCGACGCGAGTTGACCCGCTTCGTGACCGAGCCGGTGACCGACGAAGAACTGGCCGACGTGCAGTCGGGCGCCATCGGCAGCCTGCCCCTCTCCTTCGAAACCAATCGGGGATCCGCATCGGCCCTGCTCCACCTGGAGCGCTACCAACTGGGGCTGGACTACTACCGACGCTACCCCGACCTCATCCGCGCCGTGACCCCCGAGCGCATCCTGCAGGCCGCCAGGCGCTTCCTCGACCCGGAGCGCCTGGCCATCGCCGTGGCCGGGACACTCGATTCCGGGGCTACCCCCTGACCGCGGAAGGGGCGACGGATGCCGAACACCCCTCACGACACCCCCCAACGGGCCGCCCAACTGGGCGAGCCCTCCTATGTCTGGCGCGCCGGCCAGGAGCGCCGGTTGCGCCTGATTCTGCAGGCCGCCGAGGGCCGCGCCTCGGGGCGCGTGCTGGAAAACGGCTGCGGGGTGGGCATGTATGTTGAAAAACTACGCCAGGGCGCCGGAGGGCAAGTGGTGGGGCTGGAATACGACTTCCCCCGCGCCCGCCAGGCCCGAGAGCGCAACCCGGCCATCGTCAACGCCGCCGGGGAGGCTCTGCCCTTCCCCGAGGCCACCTTCGACCTCATCCTCAGCCACGAGGTGCTGGAGCATGTGGCCGACGACGCCCAGGCCGTGCGCGAAATGGTGCGCACGCTCAGGCCCGGTGGGCGCATCGTGATCTTCTGCCCCAACCGAGGCTACCCCTTCGAGACCCACGGCATCTATTGGCGCGGGCGCTACATTTTTGGCAACATCCCGTTGGTGAACTACCTGCCGCGCCCCCTGCGCGACCGTCTGGCCCCTCATGTGCGCGTGTACACCCGCCGCGATTTGGAACGCCTTTTCCAGAGCCTGCCGGTGCGCTTCGTGCACCGCACGGTCATCTTCGGCGCGTATGACAACATCATCGCCCGCTTCCCCCGTCTGGGAAAGGCCCTGCGCGCCGTGCTCCACGCTCTGGAAAGGACGCCGCTACGGGTTTTCGGTTTGTCCCACTTTTGGGTTGTGGAAAAAACCTCGGGCTGAGCCAAAAAAACCGGCTCCGGTGACATGCGGGGATCCGGTTTTAGGGACTTCCCCCAGGGGAACCGCCCTACCCTCAGGGGCGCCCCACCAGCCGGGCGCGGACGACGATCCGCTGGTTGTCCACCAGATAAGGGTAACAGGAAATCAGCGTCACCACCGGCTCGTCGGTGGGGGCCAGCCACTTGGTATCGGTGGGCTCCACCACATGGGACTCGGTGACCACATAGGTGTAGGCCTTTTGCTGCGTGTAGAGGATGATTTGATCCCCGGGGCGCAGTTTGTCCAGGTCACGGAAAATTTCGCCGTAGATGTCGTTATGCGCCGAAAGCACCACATTGCCCCGCTCGCCCGGGTTGGCCGAGCCGACATGCTGCCCCACCCCTTTCTTCAACTGCTCCCAGCCGTCGCCCTGCACCACCGGAGCGTCCACGCCGATGGCCGGGATTTGAATGCGCACGGCCTGGACGGGCGCGGGCGTGGGCAGGGGCAAGGCCGCCATGGCCTGCACCAGGGGACGCAGGTGCTCGGGGATCTCCGCTTCGTTGGGCCGCACCCCGCCGGGGTCCGTGGGCGGCGTATGGCCCGAGGGCAGCACCACCGCCATCACTAAGGGCGTGGGCGTCGGGGTGGGCTGCCGCAGGCTCAACCCCACATCGGCGTTGATGGCCTTCACCGACCCGACCACGGCCAGCACCACCGCCACAAAGGCGATGACTGCCAACACTTCCACGGCCAGCAGCACACGGTCCACCCAGGTGCGCGGCCTGGGAGGCGGCGCCTCGGCCACCTCCTGGCTGCGCAGGCGCTCCATCCGCGGATGGGGTTCGTCGGGCACCAGCACCACCGCCCGCCCCGTCTTCCGAAAACGCTCCAGGCGCTGTCGCCGCCGCTCGCGCTGCTTTTCGATGAGCAGGCGGCGCAATTCCTCAACGGTCAGGTCTTCTGCAGGGCGTTTGGTGTTCATCACCAGATCTCAAGGGTCAGGATGCCGATAAGTCGTGCAAGCATTATACCAAGCAGAGTTAAAACATTTCGGCAGCCACTCCCCCTGGGCGCCCTGGATCCCCGGCGCTTGGCTGCCTCAGCCCCTGAAGGTATCTTTGCAGGCCCCTGCCTCCTGCATGTTTTTCCTCCCCCTTCGTTGTCCTGAGTGTACACCATAAGCGTTGCCAAAACATTGCCATTTCGTGAGGAGTTCATCCGTACCATGAAAGGAATTGTGTTGCTCCGCCGTCTGTTGCTGGGCTTCTTCGCCCTGACCGAGTTCATCGCCCTGGTGTGTTTTCTCACGCCCCTGACCTTTCCGTCCTTTTTGCTCCCCTTGAGCACCGTGGCCATGCTGGGCGTGGCACTGCTCCACGCCAGCCAGCGCTACGGTTGGCTCAGGGCCGCCCTCTTTTGGGCGCTGACCACCCTGCTGACCATGCTCCTGGAAGCGGTGGGGGTGTACACCGGCTGGATCTACGGCCCTTACCACTACACTACCAAACTGGGCCCTCGCTTTCTGGGCCTGGTGCCTTACCTCATCCCGGCGGCCTGGTTCATGGCCTTGTACCCCGCCACGGTGGTCGCCGAGCGGGCCCTGCCCCGGCCTTGGCCCCCACGCCGCCAGCGCTGGGTGTTGCCCCTCCTGGCCGGGATGATCATGACCGCCTGGGACCTGGTCATGGACCCAATGATGACCGCCTACCGGCATTGGGTCTGGGAGGCGAAGGGAGCGTATTTCGGCATTCCCCTTCACAATTTCGCGGGCTGGTGGCTGACCACCGTGTTGGTGGTGGGCAGTTTCCTGGCCTTGGTAAGCCCCCCCGTGCCTCATTCCCATCCTGACGACCGCGAAGCCGTGCTCGCCTACGGCCTCATCGGGCTGGGGAATGTGATCCACGCCGCGGCGCTGGGGCTCCCCGGCCCGGCCTTGGTGGGTCTGTTTGCCATCGCGCCCTGGGTCTGGCTGGGCTGGTGGGGCCTCCGGGGGGAAGAGGAAGCCACCACCTCGGCGTAAAACCCGCCGGGAAATGCACCACGCGCCGCTACCTCCACCCCTTGTTGCCACGCCAGGATTAGATTATAATCTAACCTCCCCTGGGGAGGGCCAAACCACGCTCCCCCGGGGATTTTGCTTGTCTGTCCGCCGGATGCCCCCGGCGACGCGCCCCTGGGAGGGGAAGCCATGACCGAACTGCGCTGGGATTGGGGTACGGCCTACGACTTCTTCGCCAGCCTGTATGTGCTGCATCACCCGCAGGATTTCGGCCTGCGGCGGGCCTGGGCAGCGGGCGTGCGGGCCCGCCTCTCGGAGGAGGCCCGACGCACGCTGGAAATCCTCACCCGGGCGTTTCCCTTGCCCTTGCCGTGGGTGGCCCATCTGCCTGCGCCGAAGAACGCGGCCACCGCGCTGGCCGCTCTGGAGGCCTATCCCCCAGCCCAGCGGTTGCCTCGTCTCTTCCGCGCGCCCGATGTGCCCCAAGAAGCGCTGGCCGTCTATGAGCGGGTGGCCCGCCAGGCTGCCTGGGACGAAGAGGACCTGACGCGCCTGCAACAGGCCCTGGCCGACCTGCCCCAGCCGCCGCGCAAAGCCGCCCTGGTCCAGCGCCTGGACGCCTGGGCCCACGCAGCCACCTTTGGCATTGCCTTGGTGCAGGCTCTCCAGGAGTACCATCGAGCCTTTTTCGTCGAAGAGGAAGAGCGGCTGGTGCCTTTGCTTCAGGAGGCGTTGCACACCGCCCAGGTTCAGGCGGCCCAACTGGCCCTGCATGACCTGTTGATCCATCTGACCCAGGGTGTGCGGCTGCCGGAGGCCGAAACGGTCACCCGCCTGACCCTGGCTCCCTCGTTCTGGCTGGCCCCTCTGGTGGTCTTTCGGCGCACAGGCGAGGGAGAAGGGCTGCTTATCTTCGGCGCACGACCTCCGGGCACCGCCCTCATCCCCGGAGAAGAGGTCCCCGACGCGCTGCTCCGCGGCCTGCGGGCCCTGGCCGACCCCACCCGGCTGCGCATCCTGCGCTATCTGAGCGAGCGCCCGCACACCCCCAGCCAACTGGCGCGGCGGCTGCGTTTGCGCCCCCCCACGGTGGTGCACCACCTGCACGCCCTGCGCCTGGCCGGGCTGGTGTACCTGAGTCTGGAGGACGGCGAGCGGCGCTATGCCGCCCGGCGGGAGCAAATCGCGGCCCTGTGGGCCCAACTGGAAGCCTTTTTCCGCCAAGACCCGGCCGATGGCGCGCCCCTTTCTGCCGAGGAATAGCCTCTGCGTCTGGCTACCTTTTCTGGGCAACAAGAGGCCCCTCGAGCCGTTGGGGAAGGACAGGCCCATTTTCCATCTCCTCACCCCACACCACGAACGGAGTGTAACCCGGATGACGAACGCTTTGCTACCGCGAGTGCGTCGCGGGCTGGCCCTCTACGCCGCCCGCCTGCGCGCCTTTCGCCCCAACGCCCGCCTGTACCTGCTCAGCGTGATCCTGACAGGCGCTTCTATGGGCGTCTTTCGGCTGTTGTTTAACTTCTATGTGGTCAGCCTGGGCTACGACAAGGCCTTGGTGGGCCAACTCATCACCACCAGCAGTTTCGCGGCGCTGGTGGCCACCTTGCCCATGGGCTACCTGGCCGACTCCTTGGGGCGCAAGCCTTCCCTGTTGATCGGCACCGGCACGGTATCCGTGGCCGTGCTGGGCATGGTGCTCTGGCCCGCTCCGGGCACTCTGTACGCCATGAGCGCCCTCTCGGGCGTCGCCCAAAGCCTGCTGGGCGTCACCATGGCCCCCTTTCTCATGGAAAACAGCGACGAAGAGGAACGCACCTACCTCTTCAGTTTCAGTTCCGGCCTGCAAATGGCCTCCGCCTTCGTGGGCAACTGGATAGGGGGCTACCTCCCCACCTGGATCGCGGCCTGGCAAGGTGTGGCGCCCACCGCCGCGCTGGCCTATGCCGGGGCGCTGGTGGGCGTGGCCTTGCTTTCGCTCACCGGCCTGTTGCCTCTGCTCTGGATTCGGGAGCAACGCCTGCCGCACGCGGAGCGTTCGCTTTTCGCGCCCTTTGCTTACGCGGCCAAAAAGCCCCGCCTGTTGACCAAACTCATCCTGCCCATGCTGCTCACCTCCATCGGCGCCGGGCTGATCATGCCCTTCATGAACCTTTTCTTCCGCGAAGTGCACCACCAGCCCGACCCGGTCATCGGCAACCTGTTCGCCTGGGGCTCCTTAGCCATGGGCGTGGGGCTACTCATCGCCCCGCCCATCGCTGACCGCATCGGCAAAATCCCCCTGGTGGTGATCACCCAGGGGCTCTCCATCCCCTTCCTGGTGCTGCTGGGCTTCTCCCCCTGGTTCTGGGTCAGCGCAGCGGCCTACTTCGTGCGCCTGGCCCTGATGAACATGAGCGGGCCGGTGTATCAGACCTTTGTCATGGAGCATGTGGAAGCCAGCGCCCGCGCCACGGTGGCCAGCCTGGTCAGCCTCTCCTGGAACTTCGGCTGGGCCTTTAGCCCCATGATTTCCGGCTGGCTGCAAGAGCGCTACGGCTTCGGCCCTTCCTTCTTGGGCACCATCACTCTGTACTCCCTTTCGGTGTACCTTTACTGGCGCTTCTTCTGGGGCGAGGAAAGGCCCACGTCCGTCCCGGCCCCCATCGAACAACCGCATCCCTTGTCCGGAGCCGACTGATGTCTCCCACCGTACGACGCCTTCTGCGCGAATACCTGGAACGCCTGCGCGCCTTTCAGCCCAACGCCCGGTGGTATTTGCTCAGCGTGGCGGCCACCGGGCTCAGCATGGGCGTGTTCCGCCTGCTGTTCAACTTCTACGCCCTCAGCGTGGGGTTCCCTCTGAAATCCCTGGGCCTCTTTGTGGCAGCGACCAACCTCACCGCACTGCTCCTCATGCTGCCTTTGGGGTACCTGTCGGGCCTCATCGGCAGCAAACCGGCGCTCTATGGCCGCACCATCGCTTTGGGGGCCGGACTGTTCGTCACCGTGATCGCCCCGGGCTGGGCGACCTTTCTCTTAGGCAACGCGCTCATCGGCGTGGCGCAGGCCTTCTCGCGGGTAGTCCAGGCCCCCTTCCTCATGGAAAACAGCAGCCAGCGGGAACGGGCCTACCTGTTCCGTTTCAGTTCCGGCATCCGCATGGGGGCTTTCTTCATCGGCAACACGGTGGGGGGCTTCCTGCCCTCGTGGATCGCTGCGGCGCGCGGCGTGGCGGCCACCAGCGGCCCCGCCTACGCCGGCGCGCTGGGCATCACCGCGGCCATCGCCTGGCTGGGCGTGATCCCCGTGCTCTTCATCCGCCCGCCCCAACGCCCGCCTTCGGCCCAACGGGGCAACGGATTCACCCCTCTGGTCATGGTGACGCGCCACCCCAAAACCTTCTTCCGTCTGCTCCTGCCGGCCACGCTGATCTCCTTCGGCGCCGGGCTGTTCGTCCCCTTCTTCAATGTGTTCTACCGCCTCAAGTATCACCTCTCCGACCCGGCCATCGGGCAACTTTTCGCCTGGGGCTCCTTAGCCATGGGCGTCGGCCTGATCATCGCCCCGCCCATCGCCGATCGCTTGGGCAAAATTCAACTGGTGGCCCTGACCCAGGGCCTCTCCATCCCCTTCATGGCCCTGTTGGGCTTCGCCCCCTGGTTCCCCCTGAGCGCGGCGGCCTATCTGGCCCGGCTGACCCTGATGAACATGAGCAACCCGCTCTACGACGCCTTCGTGATGGAACGCATTCCCGCCGAAGCCCGCAGCGTGATGGCGGCATTGCAGGGAGCCATCTGGAGTCTGGGGCGGCTCATCAGCCCGCCCATCAGCAGTTGGTGGCAGGACAGGTGGGGCTTTGGGCCGGTGTTCCTGGTGGCCATGGCCCTCTACGCCGTGGCGGTGGCCTTCTACGGACTGTTCTTCCTCCGGGAGAAGCCAACCCCTCCGGGGTCAGGGCCGCTCCCCGAGGTCCGGCCCAACGGGATCCTGGGGAACGGCACCTGAGCCCGCAAGGGCATCCTTCCCCAGGGAATTTCCCGACCCCGTGATATAATCCCCTCGCTTAAAGCAAATCGGACGGGCCTCATCAGCCTGTCCGCTGTGCCGAAGGTGGGAGTCGAACCCACACGGGGTGTGAGCCCCAACGGATTTTGAGTCCGTCGCGTCTGCCAATTCCGCCACTTCGGCATGCATCGCAAGTATACTCAAAATCGAAAGTCCGGTCAAGGAGTACGGCCATGCGTTTGGGCATCATTGGGCTACCCCAAAGCGGCAAGACCACCATTTTCAACGCCCTGACCCGGGGCGATCAGCCGCTGACCATGAGCGGCGGGCGCTTCGAGGTGCACACCGCCGTGGTGGATGTGCCCGACCCCCGGGTGGACGCGCTGAGCGCCCTGTTCAAGCCCCGCCGCACCATTTACGCCAAGGTGACCTACGCCGACATCGCCGGGCTAGAAGGCCGCGGCAGCGGGGACATCTCCGGCCCGCTGCTCAACCAACTGACCCAGATGGAGGGCTTCGTGCATGTCATCCGTTGCTTTGAGGACCCCAATGTCCCCCACCCTCTGGGCAAAGTGGACCCCCTGCGCGACCTGGAGGCCATGGACGCCGAGTTCCTGCTCAACGACCTGATCACTGTGGAGCGCAAACTGGAACGCCTGGAAGAAGAACGCAAAAAAGGCGCCCGGGATAAGCAAATCCTGGCCCGCGAGCAGGCGTTGTTCGAGAAACTGCACGCCGCCCTGGAGGCGGAAAAGCCCCTGCGGGATGTGGAACTCACTCCCGAAGAGGAGAAGATGCTTTCGGGGTTCGGCCTGCTCTCCCGCAAGCCGGTGCTGGTGCTCTTCAACCTGGGCGACGACCAGGAAGCGCCCCAGATAGACTATCCTCATCAGCACAGCGCTGTGGCGGCCATTCGCGGCCAACTGGAAATGGAAATCGCGCAACTCGCCCCCGAAGATGCCGAACTCTTCATGGCCGAGTACGGCATCGAGGAGTTGGCCCTCTCGCGCATCATCCGCCTCTCCTATGAACTGCTGGGCCTGATTTCCTTCTTCACCGTGGGGGAGGACGAGGTGCGGGCCTGGACCGTCCGCCAAGGGGCCACAGCGCCCGAGGCGGCCGGCGGCATCCATTCGGACATGGAAAAGGGCTTCATCCGCGCCGAGGTGATCGCGTACGACGAGCTGCTCGAGGTAGGCAGCCTGGCCGCCGCCCGCGCCCAGGGCAAACTGCGGCTGGAAGGCAAAGATTATGTGGTGCAGGATGGCGACATCCTGCACATCCGGTTCAATGTGGGCAAGTAATCCCTCATCAGGCCAAGGCAGAATGTCCCAGGCTCAGCGCTGGCTCTTCCGAATCTGGATCGCCCTGCTCCATCTCTTCCTCTGGGGATGGGTGCTCACCGGTAGCGCGGTGCCCATGACCAACCGCGTGGAACGCATCCGCGCCTACACCCGCCCTTTGGAGTTCGATTACGGCAACTGGGAGTTGAACGCGGTGCGGATCAAACTGCAAACGGCCATCACCCGTCCCCAGGACCGCCTCACCCCCCAGGAACAGCACGACCTGGTGCTGCGCTATCTGGATCTCGTGGGGCAAATCCAGCGCGCCGAGGGCGAGTTGCAACGTCTGTACGGCGACCCCAACCTGAGCGCGAACGAACGCCAGGCCGCTTTGGAGGCGCAACACCAAACCCTGCGCCGCCTCTACGCTCAGCGAGACGCCATCGCCCCCACCGTGGAGGCCATCCTGCAGGAGCAGGTGAGCACCGTGCTCGCTGAGCAGGGCCTGGGCGACCTCTTTGGCCACCCCTTCCCGCCCGTGCTCTTCCATTTGAGCGCCGTCCCTATGGCGCTCATCGTCTCGCCCCGCGAGGTCATCCGCCAGGACGCCAACATCTCCCTGCGGCCCGACCTACCCCTGGACGAGCAGATCGCCCTGGAAGACAAGGTGGCCCGGGCCTTCAATGTCTCCACCTTAGTGGTGCCGGTGGGCGGCGTAGGCGTGTACCCCACCATGATCATGCAGACCACCAACCTGCCCTGGCTGCTCGACACCATCGTCCACGAATGGACCCACAACTACCTGGACTGGCATCCGCTGGGCTGGCGCTACAACGCTTCTCCGGCGTTGCGCACCATGAACGAGACCACCGCCTCCATCGTGGGCCAGGAACTGGGCCGGCAGGTGCTGGAGCGATATTACCCGGACCAGGTCCCGCCGCCTCCACCGCCACCCGCGGCGTCTTCCCAGCCGTCGGCTCAGGAGCCGCCGCCTTTCGACTTCCGCGCCGAGATGCACAAGACCCGCGTCACCGTGGACCGCTTGCTGGCCGAAGGGAAAGTGGAAGAGGCCGAGGCCTACATGGAACAACGCCGCCGCTTCTTCTGGGAACACGGCTACCACATCCGCAAACTCAATCAGGCTTACTTTGCCTTCTACGGGGCCTACGCCGCCGCCCCCGGTGGCGCCGCCGGGGAGGACCCCGTAGGCGCTGCCGTGCGCCGCTTGCGGGCGCAAAGCCCCTCGGCGGTCGCCTTCCTCAAACGCATGGCCTGGATGTGGTCCTACGACCACCTGCTGCGGGCCGTGGGGCAGCCAGAGGCCGCGCCCACGCCCACCCCGGCGGCACCGTAGGCCGGGAAAGGCTGCCGAAATGAACCACCCCCACCTATCTTCTACCGCTTACCAGGGCGACCCGGTCGAATTCGAACGCAAACGCCCTTACCCGCCGGAAGTGGTCTCCGCCGTGGTCACCGCCCTGACGGCTTACCTGCCCGAAGCGGCCACCGTGGCCGACATCGGCGCCGGTACCGGACGTTGGGCCATTCCTTTGGCCCGGCAAGGCTACCGGGTGCTGGCGCTCGACCTCTCCTCCCGCATGTTAAACCGCCTGCAGGCCAACCTGCTCGCCTGGCTGGCTTCTTTCACGGCGGAGCAGCCCCACCCCCTGCCTCGCGTTGTCCCCATCCTGGCCGATGCCCACGCCCTGCCCCTCCCCGCCGGGTCATGCCAGGCCGTGATGACGGTGCACACCCTGCACCTGATGCAAGATCTGCCCCGCGCCGTGGCCGAGGCGGTTCGGGTGCTGCAACCCGGCGGGCGGCTCTTTCTCGGCTATATGGAGCACCTCCCCGGCTCGGTGGTAGGCTGGGTGATGGCCACCTGGCGGGCCATGCTACGCGAGGCCGGCTACGACCTCAACCGCCCCGCCTGGCGCGACCAGCAAGATGTGCTCCTGGTGCTCCGGCGCTTCCTGGAGCCTGAGGGGAAGCTCACCCCGGCGCAATGGACGCCCACCGTAGATCCGGCTCAAGTGGTCGAAGGGGCCCTCCAGCGGGCCTACACCCTCTACTGGGGGCTGGACGACGCGACCCACCGACGCTTCGGCGAGCGTCTGTTGCGCCAGGCCCAGACCGTCTTTGCCCCCTTCCACCAGCCCCGCCCTGACCCCCGCCGCTTTGTGTGGGAGGTGTTTCAGAAGCCCGCGTAAGCCGCCAAACACCGTTTTGAGGAAAGCCTATGCCTTGCAAAGGCTTACGCCTTCCGGGATACGATTACACCCAACCAGGGGCCTATTTTGTCACTTTTTGCACTTACCGCCGCACCTTACTTTTTCGGAGAAGTCGTGGACGGCGAGATGCGCCTGAACCCTTTTGGGGAGATTGTCTGGGCAACGTGGCATGATTTGCCTCATCATTACCCCTATGTGAGATAGGGTCAAGTTTTTTCTGTAAAAAGGGGCCAACAGTGGCGTCCTCGAAGGCCCAGGAACGCTTCAACATGGGTCTTTAGTCCGTCAGGTTGTCCTTTCCGCGGCTCCTTCAAAGCGGAGGTAAAAGCGCCCGGTGGCCTCCTGCTCCATCAGCACGGCGCTCATCAACCGCAGACAAGCCCCTTCATGGGGAAAGATACTCACCACCCGCGCCCGCCGGTGGCCATCCGCCCACACCCCTACCGCCCCCAACACGGCCACATCCCGGATTTGCCCATCCACGCGCACATGTTCGTAGTAGGCATCCAGGTAAAGATAGCGGCAGGGCTGCTCACCCAAGGGCCGTTCCCGCCAGGACTGCAGCGCCTCGTCCAGGTCTTGAGCCGCCCGGCTCACCGTGGCCCAGGAAACCTCGAACCCCAAGACCTCTTCGACCAAAGCCGCGACTTTGCGGGTGGACACCCCATGCCCATCCATCTCGGCCAGGATAGGCCAAACCTTCCCTTCAGGACGATTTAGGACGATGCTCATGCGCGCTTACGCCTGGTTGATCATGCTCATTCTGTTAGCGGCTTGTGCCCAGGCCCCGGCCACCGCATCCATGCCCTCTGTAGCGCCCCCCCAGGCCACCTCCTCCCTGGTCACGGCGGCGCCGGGTACCATCGCCTGCACCTCCGTGCGCCAGCCCGCCCCCACCCTCCAGGGCACGCCGCCCTACCTGCGCCCCGACGACCACAGCGAAGGCCTCGCAGACGCCCCCGTCGTCCTGGTCATGTACGGCGACTACCAGGACCCCAGCAGCGCGGCGATGAACGCCCTCCTGGCGCGTCTGCGGCAGGCTTATCCCGAAGCCGTGCGGCGCGTGTTTCGCCCCCTGCCCTTGATCAATCAGTACGACAAGGCGCTGCTGGCCGCTCAGGCGGCCGAGGCCGCCGCCCGCCAGGGGGCTTTCTGGCCCTTCCACGACCGGCTCCTCGCCGAGCAGGCCCAATGGCGCAACCTCAGCGAAGCCGATTTCCACGCCTATCGGCAAGGCCTGGCCCGCCAGGTGGGGCTGGATGTGGCCCGTTTCGCCCAGGACCTCGACGCGCCAGACCTGCAGGTCGCCCTGCTCGCCGCCCGAGAAGAGGCCCAACGTATCGGTCTCCCCGGCGTCCCCCTGCTCTACCTCAACGGCGAGTTCTATCCCGGCCCCTGGGACTGGAACAGCCTGAGCACGCTGGTGCGCCTCCAGGCCCTGAGCGCCCGCCAGTTCAGCCAGTGCCCGCCGCGGCTGAGCAACCTCACTGCCCCGCGCTTCGCCGCCCTGCACACCGAAGCCGGGGATATCGTGCTCCAACTCTACCCCGACCAGGCCCCCATGGCGGTGAGCAGTTTCGTCTTCCTCGCCCGTCAGGGCTGGTACAATGAGAACACCTTCTTCGAGGTGCGCCCCGGGCTATGGGCCCGCACAGGCGATCCTTCGGAAACCGGCCTGGGGCACCCAGGGTACACCTTTGTGCGCGAAATCGCCCCCGACCTGACCTTCGATCGCCCCGGTCGGGTGGGACTATACAACGATGGGCCCCCAAACAATGGCAGTCAGTTCTTCATCACCCTGACCGCCGCGCCCCAGTTCAACGCCCGTTACACCCTGTTTGGGCAGGTGATAAAAGGGCTGGACCTCCTGAAAACCCTTCCGCCTCGGACCCCGGGGGAACCGGATGCCCCTCCGGGGTTGCGCATCCGCTCGGTGGATGTAACCGACCCCTGAGGTCCGGCCTTTACCCCGACGGCGTTTCCGAGTATACTTTTCTTAGATTTTCTTCTACTTTATTCGGGAGCCACGCCATGCCCCTGGATCGCTTTGGGCGTCACCTCAACTACCTGCGCATCAGCGTCACCGACCACTGCAACCTGCGGTGCATCTACTGTATGCCCGAGGATATGACTTTTCGCCTCGCGGACGAACTACTCCAGGATGAGGAAATCCTCCGCCTGGTGCGTCTGTTCGCCTCCTTAGGAGTCGAAAAAATCCGCCTCACGGGCGGCGAGCCCACCGTGCGGGCCGGGATTGTGGACCTGGTGCGGGAAATCGCGCGAACGCCGGGCATCCGTCAGGTCACCATGACCACCAACGGCATCCTGCTCTCCCGCCTGGCGCGCCCGTTGGCCAAGGCCGGGCTGCAACGGGTGAACATTAGCCTGGATACCCTCAACCCCGGCAAGTTCCGCCGCCTCACCCGTTGGGGCGACCTGGAGGATGTGCTGGACGGCATCCAGGCGGCCGAGGAGGCCGGGCTGCAACCCGTGAAACTCAACGCGGTGGTGGTGCGGGGCTACAACGAAGAGGATGTGGTGGACCTGGCCGCGCTGACCCTCAGGCACCCGTGGCAGGTGCGCTTTATCGAGATGATGCCCTTCGCCGGGGCCACCGACATCCAGCGCCAGATGGTGGTCACCGCCGCAGAGATGCAGGCGCGCATCGCCGCCGCGCTGGGCCCGCTGAGCCCGGTGAACGGGGGACGGCTGGATGGCGAGGCCCGCCTTTACCGCCTGTCCGAAGCCCGGGGCACCATCGGCTTCATCGCCTCGGTGAGTCAACCCTTCTGCGCGGCCTGCACGCGCCTGCGTCTGACCGCCGACGGTCAGTTGCGCCTCTGCCTGCTGCGGGAGCGTGAAGTGGATTTGCTCACCCCACTGCGCCAGGGGGCCAGCAACGAGGAACTCCGTCGCCTCATCGTGCAGGCCGCCTGGGCCAAACCCTGGGGCCACGGCCTGGCCCAGGGCGAGGTGCCCCTCAACCGCACCATGAGCCAAATCGGTGGGTGACGCCTGTCACCCCTTTGGGAGGAAAAATATGACTCTGCGCGCCGTACTTTTCGACCTGGACGGCACCCTGCGCCACAATCGGCCATCCTGGCCCGACCTGTTCCTGGACACAGCGCAACGCCTCGGCGTTCCGGTGCCCCCCGAGGCCCGCCGTGGTCTCAAGCGTTGGGCTCATCGCTTCTGGGCCGGCTCGGACGAGCTTTTGGAGATGCTCCGCACCCACGGCGAAGGCGAACCTTCTTTCTGGCAGGCCTACACCCAACGCCGCCTGGAAATCCTGGGCTGCTCGCCGGAAAAGGCCGCCGAACTGGCCCCGCGCATTCTGGAAGAATTGCGCGCCGTGGAAGAACCGCCCGATGTGGTGCCGGACCCCGTGCCGGCCACCTTAGAGGCCCTGCACCGCCGGGGCTATCGGCTGGCCGTGCTGACCAACCGCAGCGAACCCCTCAACGGCTACTTGAGTGAAATCGGCCTGGAGGGGTACTTCGATCTGGCCCTGGCGGCCGGGGAAGTGGGCCTCTGGAAACCCAACCCCGCCATTTTCCATCACACGGTGGAACGCCTGGGCATAGCGCCCCACGAAGCCGCCTATGTGGGCGATAACCTCTACGCCGATGTGCTGGGGGCCCAGGCCGCCGGGTTGCACCCCGTTTTGCTGGACCCCGAGGGGCTGTTCCCCGAGGCCCCCTGCCCGGTGATCACCTGCCTCGACCAACTCCCCGCCGTGTTGGAGCAACTGGACCGTGAACGCGCGTCTGCCGCGTGAGTTCTTCGCCCGCTCCACCCTGGCGGTGGCCCGCGACCTGCTGGGCGCGCGGCTGGTGCGCTTGGAAGGCGACCAACGCCTGGCCGGGGTGATCATCGAAACGGAGGCCTACATCGGCGAAGAGGATCAGGGCTGCCATTGCCGCCACGGCCCTACGCCCCGCGCCCGCCTGCTCTACGGCCCGCCGGGCATGGCCTATGTGTACTTCACCTACGGGATGCACTGGCTGTTCAATGTGGTCACCCAGCGGGAAGGGTTCCCGGCGGCAGTGCTCATTCGCGCCCTGTGGCCCACCGAGGGGCTGGAGCGCATGGCGCAGCGCCGCGCCCCCCATCCCATGCCGCGTTGGGCCGACGGCCCGGCCAAACTATGCCGGGCGCTGGGCATCGACGGAGGCTTTCACGGTCTGGACCTGGGTGCTCCTAAAGCCCCCTTATTCTTCGAGACCGGCATACCCATTCCCGACAACTGGGTAATCACCGGCCCCCGGGTGGGCCTAAACCGAGTGCCCGAGCCATGGAAAAGCATCCCCTGGCGCTTCCGCCTGACCCAAGAGGCGCTTCAGCAGTTGCGGCAACGCCTCGCCAAGGGCACAGATGCGTGAAGGAGTCATCGTTCTTCTCTTGGCACCTGGCAGGGGGGGATGGTATAATTGCGCACGCAAAGTGTCCCGATACGGAGAGGTAGCGTAGCCTGGCCTAACGCGCCCGCCTGGAGAGCGGGTAGGCCCTGAAAGGGGCCTCGCGGGTTCGAATCCCGCCCTCTCCGCCAAGTAATCCACCGGGCGGCAAACCCGTCCGGTTTTTTTGTGAACGTGGCGCAGTCTCCCCTGGTTCATCTCACCGCGAGGCGGTTGCAGGCCGCCAAAGCCCCCTCAGGGCCTGCAGCAGGCTCTTGTCAGAGGGGGTCACGGGTCATCCTCGAGGGGGTAGCGATTCGTTAGCGCCTTCCAAGCCGACCCGCTATCTGTTCGCCCATCTTTGGGAAGCCCGCCAGCCACCGAAAGCCTGGCCACCATTTTACGCCACCGCATGACGCGGCCAATCTACCGGGGGGAATCTTGCCGGAAGGCTTCCCGGCGGAAGGAGCGCGCCGCCAATTACGGAACGAAGGCGTGCCTGCCGGAAGCCGATAGGCCAGCGCCCAAAAAGAGGCTCCTTCATAGCCTTTTACCTTGACCCACCTGCCCTGATCACAATACTGCGAAGGCAGATGACGACAGGAAGAGCCGGAGGCGACATCCACCTTCTGCTCTTTTCCTTTCCAGCCAAGGCTCAAAGACAGATCTGCACCTTTCTTCTCCAGCAAAAAATACACCCCCAGCAAAAGGGCATTGACCAAAGCCA
>DUEP01000067.1 GCA_011176535.1 Anaerolineae bacterium
CCCTCCCCTGAACGTCCCTGGCCCAGCCCCCTCCCTGGCATCCGGCTTGCACCCGTTCTAACAAAACGCTTATCTCCCCCGCTTCCCCTGATGTTATAATCTCTCAAAACAGGGGGCCTCGTTGCGTGGATGCCCCTGACCAAAGCCCTCCAAGGAAGGGATGCATGATGCGATTCGAACGTTTTACCGAACGCGCGCAAGAGGCGGCTCAACGGGCTGCTGAAATCATCCAGCGTTACGGCCACAACCAAATCGACACCGAGCACATCCTGCTGGCGTTGTTAGAACAATCTCAGGGTGTGATCCCCGAGATTTTGACCTCGCTGCATGTGGATGTGGACACCCTGCGGGATCGGCTGGACTATGTGTTGCGCACCAGCCCCAAGGCGAGCATCTTCGGCGGGGGAGCCGGACAGATTTTCATCACCCCCAGGGTGAAACGCATCGTCGATGTGGCCAGCCAGGAGGCCGATCGCCTGGGCGACGAGTACATCTCCACCGAACACCTCTTCCTGGCCATTTTGAGCGAGCGGAACACCCCCGCCGCCCGGCTTCTCATGGAAACCGGCGTCACCAAAGAGCACGTGCTGCAAGCCATCCAGCAGGTGCGCGGCGGGCACAAAGTGACCGATCGCCATGCCGAGAGCCGCTACCGCACCTTAGAGAAATTCTCCCGCGACCTGACCCAAATGGCCCGCGAGGGCAAATTAGACCCCGTCATCGGCCGCGACGCCGAGATCATGCGGGTCATCCAGATCCTCTCCCGCCGCAAGAAGAACAACCCGGTGCTCATCGGCGAGGCCGGAGTGGGCAAGACGGCCATCGTCGAGGGGCTGGCCCAGAAAATCGCCAGCGGCGAGGTGCCCGAAATCCTCAGCGGCAAGCGGGTGCTGGCCCTGGACCTGGGCGCCATGATCGCCGGGACGCGCTTCCGCGGCGAGTTCGAGGAACGTCTGAAAGCCGTGATGGACGAGGTGAAGCGCGCCGCTGGCGAAATCATCCTCTTCATCGATGAGTTGCACACCGTGGTCGGAGCCGGCGCGGCCCAGGGCGCCATGGACGCCTCAAACATGCTCAAACCGGCCCTGGCCCGGGGCGAACTGCAGGCCATCGGCGCCACCACCGTGGACGAGTATCACAAGTACATCGAAAAAGACGCCGCCCTGGAGCGCCGCTTCGCCCCAATCTATGTCGAAGAGCCCAGCGTGGAAGACACCATCGAGATGTTGCGCGGCCTGCGGGAGCGCTACGAGGCCCACCACGGCGTGCGCATCACCGACGATGCGTTGGTGGCTGCCGCGCGGCTCTCGGCCCGCTATGTCACCGATCGCCACCTGCCCGATAAGGCCATCGACCTCATCGACGAAGCTGCGGCCAAGTTGCGGGTGACCCTGTACTCCCTGCCGCCCGATCTCAAGGAACTCCAAGCCCGGATCAAACGCCTGGCCGAAGAAGAGGAGCAGGCCAGCCTGGAACGCGATTACGAGCGCGCGGCCATCAAAAAAGCCGAGCGCCTGCGCCTGGAAGAAGAATTCCGCGCCAAACGCGCTCAATGGGAGGCCGAGCATCGGCTCGACGAGGAGGTGGACGCCAACGACATCGCCGAAATCGTCTCCCAATGGACGGGCATCCCCGTCACGCAGATGTTAGAGACCGAGGCCGAAAAACTGCTGCACATGGAAGAGCGCCTGCACGAGCGCATCGTGGGGCAGGACGAGGCCATCCGCGCCATCTCCGACGCCATCCGCCGCGCCCGGTCGGGCCTCAAGGACCCCCGCAAGCCCATCGGCTCCTTCATCTTCATCGGCCCCTCGGGCGTGGGCAAGACCGAACTGGCCAAAGCCCTGGCCGAATTCCTTTTCGACGACGAAGACGCCCTGGTGCGCATCGACATGAGCGAGTATCGCGAACAGCACGCGGTCTCGCGGCTGTTCGGCGCGCCGCCGGGGTATGTGGGGTACGAGGAGGGCGGCCAGTTGACCGAGGCCGTGCGCCGTCGGCCTTATCGCGTTATCCTCTTCGATGAAATCGAGAAAGCCCACCCCGAAGTGTGGAACGCGCTGTTGCAGATTCTCGACGAAGGCCGCCTGACCGACGGGCAGGGCCGCACGGTGGACTTCCGCAACACGGTGCTCATCATGACCAGCAACCTGGGCACCGAGTTCATCCGCCGTTCGGGCAGCCTGGGCTTCCTGCAGCCGGCCTCCGAAACCGAAGGCGAGGACCGCCAGGCCAAGGAGAAAATCGAAAAGGCGCTCAAGGCCACCTTCCGCCCCGAGTTCCTCAACCGCATCGACGAGATCATCATGTTCTCCCCCCTCACCCAGGAAGACATGCTGCAAATCGTGGACCTGCAGGCCCGAGCGCTCCAGGAGCGGCTGGATGAGCAGGGCCTGCGCCTGGAACTCACCCCGGAGGCCCGCCAGTGGCTGGCCGAAATCGGCTACGACCCCAACTTCGGCGCCCGGCCCTTGCAGCGGGCCATCCAGAAACATGTGGAAGGGCCTCTGGCCATCCGTTTGCTCAGCGGCGAGTTCGCCCCCGGCGATGTGGTGCTGGTGGACAAGCACCCGGAACAACCAGAACTGACCTTTCGCAAGCAGGCAACCGAAGCCTCCGTGCCCAATCTGGTGGAGGCCGAGGGGTAGGCCCGACAACCCAACAGGACAAAAAACGGACGGCTCTGTGCACAGAGCCGTCCGTTTTGCCTTTCCGGGGGTTCAGGCGAAAATCCGGTCCAGGAAAACCGTCAGGGTCTGCTCCACTCTCTGGAAGTTCTGCTGCGTGGACCGGGCGTCCTGCGGGATCTCCAGGCTGTGATTGCCCTGCTCCAGCAGCAACGGCTCCACCGGCAGGTTGGTCGCCGCTTTTTGCCAGCCCGCGTGATCCCAGGTGGGGTCTTCTCGCGAGCCGACCATCAGCGCGGGGGTGTCCAGATGGGCCAGCACCTTGACCACCGCCGGGAAAGCCAGCAGGGGGGTCAACCACACCGAGGCGGCCAGGTCCCGCCCCCGGCCCTCCAGCCAAGCCCCAGCCATGGCCAGCGTGCCTAAGGACTTGCCCACCCAAACCCAACGCCGGGGCTGCACCTCCTGGCGCACGGCCTGCAACACGGCCAGCGCCTCGGCGATCAGCCAGCGCCAGCGTTGTTCGGGAGCCGCCTGCTGGAAGGCCGGCGTCTGATAGTCGGCCCAAACCTGGGCCACGGTCACGCCGCGCGCCAGCAACGCCCGCGTGGTCAGGGCCAGCAGCGGGCGGTCGCAGGTGTAGCGCAGCCCCGGCCAGACCACCGCCGCCGTGCCCTCACCCGCCGTGGGCTGGTGCCAGCGTAACGGCAATTCGCGGCCCTGCCAGCCGCGCAGGGTTTGCTCCTGGGGAGAAGACGGGGACATCGCCACCTCACAAAAAAGGGGGCCGCGGACCACCACCGCGGCACAGCATTTCAGGTGGGCCCAGCAGGATTCGAACCTGCGACCAAGCGGTTATGAGCCGCCTGCTCTGACCGCTGAGCTATGGGCCCCGGAGAAAGCAAGCACCGCCGCAAAGCCATGGGCGGGGGGCGGCGGCTGAGCGGGCGACGGGATTCGAACCCGCGAATGACGGCTTGGAAGGCCGTTGCCTTACCCCTTGGCGACGCCCGCTTGTTTCAGCGTGTATATTCTATCCTCTTCCTCAGCCCCGGTCAAGGCGCCCAAGGAGGTCAGGTTTTCTCCTCGCTACTCAGGCGGTCGGCCTGTTCCAGCACCAACGCTCCCAAACGGGCCACCAACCACAGCACACTCGCGTCGTCTTCGCCAAAGGGCACCGCACCCTTGGGCTTCACGGCCTCCAACACGCCCAGTTTTCGCTTTCCGGCCACCAGGGGCACGGCCAGCACCGACTGGGTGTGGAAATGGGTCACCTGATCAATGGCGTCGCTCCAGCGCGGGTCGTAGCGCACATCGGGCACCAGAGCCGACTCCCCTGTCTGGTACACCCATCCGGCAATGCCTTCCTTCATCGAAATGCGATGCCCGGTCAGCGCCTGGGTAAAAGGCCCCCGCACCAACACGAAAACCAACTCACTCTGTTCCTCATCGGCCAGCATCAACGAGCCATGGTCTGTATCCACCGCCTGCAGGGCCGCATCCAGCACATCGGCCAGCAGGGCCAGGGCGTCAAAATCCGGGGTCAGATCGTCCAGGACATCCAGCAGGTAATCCATGGCCCGCAGGGCGCCATACAGGCGGCGCAATTGCGCCTTGAGTTCCCGGTTTTCCCTTTGCAAGCGGGCGTTTTCCCCTTGCAGCACGCTCAAGGTGTTCATGGTTCCTCCTTGTCCGGCTGGAGAAACTCGCGCAAACGGGGATGCCGGGCGTACACCCCCCGGTATTCCGGCGGCAACAACGCCGCAATGCGGAGCATCACCTCGTCGGCTTTCTCCTGCAGCCAGGCATCGCGATTTTCATCAGGCAAACGCCCCACAACGAACGGTTCCCCCACGCGCACAAAGATCACCGGGCGGCGGCAGCGCAGCCATTGGTGCCACCAGCGTTCGGTACCGTAAATGGCAATGGGCACGATAGGCACTCCGGAAAGGGCCGCCAGATACACCACGCCCGGTTTGCCGCGCATCAGCCCTCCGGTTTTGCTGCGCGTGCCCTCCGGTGCAATGCCCAGCATCCCTCCCCCGCGCAGATGACGCAGCGCGCGGCGCAGGGCCTGGGCGTCGGGGGCAAAACGGTTGATCCAGATGCCGTCCACTGTGTCCACCATCTGCCGGATGATAGGCCAGTGGCGGTATTTCTCGGCTACCAGAGCGGTCAGGTCATGCCGCTCACAGAGGACGAAAATCAACGGCGGGTCCAGGCGGCTCAAGTGATTGACGGCCAGGAGGGCTCCCCCCTGGTGGGGGATGCGTACCCAGCCCTCCACCTCGACCCGGGTCAGCCAGCGGAACAAAGTCCCCAGAAACCTGTGCAATGCTCGACGACGAAGGGTAGCGGTCATCGCACCTCACTGAAGGTAAGCGTCAGGGCGACCCCAATCCTCCGGCCGGGGATCTCTCCAATAGGGCGGCACCAGGGGGCCAGGCGCTCCGGTACGACGCTGCCAGAGCGCAAAGCGTGCCCGACGGGCCACCGCCCGCGAAAGATTGTAAAACAAGCGGGTCCCCAACACGGGGTCGTCTTCGGCCAGGGCCAGCAAACGCGAGCGGGAAAGGGCCAACACCACGGCCCCTTCGGGCCCGGCCAGGACATCGAAGCCATAAGGGTCCCCATCCAGAAAACTCAACTCCCCCACCGTTTGCCCCGGCGGGATCACGGCCAGCCGCCGGGGGGCTCGCCTCGGGGGAGTGGCGTCTCCCCAGACTTCCACATTGCCCCGCCAGACCAAAAACAACATCTCGCCCTGCTCGTCGGCCTGGAAGAGCAACTCGCCGGGCCGGAGCACGCGCAGATGCATCTGGGCCGCCAGACGCATGCGATTGGCCTCGCTCAACGCGCGCCCCAAATCCGAGTTGACCAGGAACCGCGCCACCTCTACCGTCTGCTGTAAGGTATCGTCGCTGAGGGGCACATCCCGTTCCTGGACCAGCAGGGGCAGGCCCAAAAAGCCGGCGACCAACCGGTGGGTGAGCACAGGTTGCTCGAAGTGTGGCCAGTGCCCAGCTTTGGGCAGGATGCGCAAGTCGGCTTCAGCCCACTCGTCGGACACCACGCCGGCGTCCCGTAAGGGCACCGTGTTGTCCTCCGCGCCCCAGATGACCAGACCGGGGACGCGAATCTGACGCAGCCGTCCCCGCAGGTCGTTCTCGCGCATGGCAAAGTAGCACTCCGCGCGCACCCGGCCCTGCCCGGGGCGACGGGCATCGGCCCGCAGGCGCCGATAGTCCCGCGCGGTGATTGTGGTGCGCTCGGCAAAGGAAGCAGGTCGCATCAGCCGATCCGTGACGCCCACAAAGGCCTGCTCCACCCCCGAGACGATGAAACGCCCCAGGCCGAAGGCTTCCAGCAGGGTGACCGGCGAAATGAAGAGGTTGATGAAGGTGGACAGCCGCCCGCTGATGGTCGGCCCCAACAACACAAACCGCTCCACCAGGGCGGGATGGCGCAAAGCCATGGTCAGCCCGATCATTCCCCCCATCGAGTGTCCCACATAGACCACCGGCCCGGCGCTCACCTGGGCCACCAGTTCGGCCAGCAGGTCGGCATAGGCCGGAATGGTGGCGCGGTAAGGGAAGGGGGGCGATTTACCGTATCCCGGCAGGTCCACGGCCAGGCAACGGTAGCGTCGGGTCAGCAGGCCCAACAGCGGCGACATGGCATACCACGAACCGGACCAGCCATGCACCAACAGCGCCACCTGCCGATGAAGATGCCCCTCCTCGACCACATGGACGGGTTGACCGCGAAGCACATAAATCGACATCGTCGTCCATTCCTTTAGAGAAAGTGTACCGAAAAAAGCGGCGCTTGGCAAACCGGGCCACGCCGTGCGGCGAAAACCTCGACCAAATATTGCCAATTTCCTCTACCATGGGTATAATTCAAACGCGTGTGGGCGGTTAGCTCAGTTGGTTAGAGCGCCGCGTTGACATCGCGGAGGTCGTAGGTTCAAGTCCTATACCGCCCACCTGCCAGCACGACGGCCCGCCCGCCGGGCCGTTTGCCATAACCCAAACGCGACGACCGGGACGAGTAGCCGGGCACGCGCCGCCAGAGAGAGGGGCCCTTGGGCTGCGAGGTCCCTTCGGTAGCCCCCGGCGAAAACCCCCCGCGAGCGGAACCCCGAACGCCACTTCCCACGGCCAGTAAGGGAACCGGCTGGGCCCCGTTACCGGCCCCCAGAGATGGCCGCGGCCTCTCCCTCTGGGAGGGCACCTCCCGGCAGGGGTGCAGCACTTGTCCGGAGGTCCGCCAGCGGCCAAACTGGGTGGAACCGCGTGAGCCGATGCTCCCGCCCCAGAGGGGTGGGAGCGTTTTCGGTTAATCCCTTTGTTCTCTCCTGGATCTCCCTTGCCGCAGGAGGCATATCATGATCGAAAAGCCCAAACTCCCCGAAAATTACCCTGAGTCCCAACTCTACCGTATCCGCCACTCGCTGGCGCACATCATGGCCCAGGCGGTGATGGACATCTTCCCAAACACCAAAATCGCCATCGGCCCGCCCGTGGACGACGGCTTCTACTACGACTTTGATCTCCCCCGCCCCATCACCGCCGACGACCTGGAAGCCATCGAGAAACGCATGCGGGAAATCCTCGCCGAGGGGCATGCGTTCATCCGCGAGGAGATCACCCCCGAACAAGCGCGGGAACTTTTCAAAGACCAGCCGTACAAGTTGGAACTCATCGAAGACATCCTGCAGCGGGGCACGGATGAGTACGGAAACCCCCTGCCCGAGGGGCAGCAGCCCGTGCTCAGCATCTACCGCCACGGGAACTTCGTGGATTTGTGCCGCGGCCCTCATGTGAAGCACACCCGCGAAATCCATCCCAAGGCCTTCAAACTGGATAGCATCGCCGGGGCCTACTGGCGCGGCGACGAGACCAAGCCCATGCTCACCCGCATTTACGGCTTTGCCTGGCAAACTCCTAAAGAACTGCGCCAGTACCTCCAATGGCGGGAGGAAGCGGCCAAGCGCGACCACCGCCGTTTGGGGAAGGAGTTGGGCCTGTTCTACTTTGCGCCAGACGAGATCGGGCCGGGCATCCCCCTCTTCACCCCCAAAGGGGAGATCCTGCGACATCTACTGGAATCCTTCGTGCGCGAAGTGCAGACCCGCTACGGGTTTCAGCATGTCTGGACTGGCAACCTGGTCAAAGAAAATCTGTACGCCAAATCGGGGCACTTGCAAAACTATGCCGATGTCATGTTCCCGCCTATGGTGGATGGCGAGGACCGCTTCCGCCTCAAGCCCATGAATTGCCCCAGCCACATGACCCTCTACAAAAAGATGGGCAAGCACTCCTACCGCGAATTGCCCCTGCGATTTTCGGAGTTTGCCACGGTGTACCGTTATGAGAAGAAAGGCGAACTCCACGGCTTGACCAGGGTGCGCTCCCTGACGCAGGATGACTGCCATATCTTCTGTACCCCGGACCAGATCCAGAGTGAGTTCACCATGCTCCTGGACCTCATCCAGGAAATTCTGGGGCGCTTCGGCCTGACGGATTACCAGGTGCGTCTCTCGCTCCGGGGCGAAGGCGGCAAGTATGTGAACGACCCCGAAAAGTGGAATAAGGCCGAAGCGGCGTTGCGGGCGGCGCTGGACGCCAGCGGCCTGGACTACACCGAGGCCCGTGGCGAAGCGGCCTTCTACGGCCCCAAAGCCGACTTCATCGCCCACGACACCCTGGGTCGCGAATGGCAACTGTCCACCATCCAGGTGGACTTCATCCAACCGGCGCGCTTGGGCCTGACCTACATCGGCCCCGACGGCCAGGAGCATACGCCCGTGGTGCTCCACCGGGCCATCATGGGCAGCACGGAGCGCTTCTTAGGCGTGCTCATCGAACACTACGCCGGGGCGTTCCCGGTGTGGCTGGCGCCGGTGCAGGCGGTACTCATCCCCATCGCGGACCGCCATGTGCCCTACTGCAACGAGGTGGCCCAGCGCCTGCGCGCCGCCGGGCTGCGGGTCGAGGTGGACGACCGCAGCGAACGGATGAACGCCAAAATCCGCGACGCGCAGAGGCAAAAGGTGCCCTACATGCTGGTGGTGGGCGATAAGGAAGTGGAGGCCAGACAGGTGGCCCTGCGCCTGCGCTCCGGCGAGAACTTAGGCCCGATGAGCGTGGAGGCCTTCTTAGAAAAGGCCCAGGCCGACATCGACGCTGGCGTGTGAGCGCGATGCCCAGAGGCCGCTCCTCTGAGGAACGCTTCTCTGGGCCTCCGGGCATCCTGGCCCGCTCCTATCCCCCGCAAACACCCTGACCCAAGGCGCCGACCATGTGGCACACCGTGACCCTGGAAATCGCCACGCCCGGCAAAGGACTGCACGACATCACCGCCCAGATCCAGGCCCAGGTAGAGGCCAGCGGCGTACAGGTAGGCGTCTGCTTCGTTTTCGTGCCGCACACCAGCGCCTCCCTCGTGCTCAACGAAAACTGGGATCCCACGGCGCGCGCCGACCTGGAGGAAGCCTTCGAGCGCCTGGTGCCGCCGGGCCAGCCGTGGTTCCGCCACACCCTGGAGGGCGCCGACGACATGCCGGCGCACATCCGCGCCGCGCTGACCCTGCCCGTGGTACCCATCCCCATCGCCCAGGGGCGCTTAGCCCTGGGCACCTGGCAGGGCGTGTACCTGTTCGAGCACCGGGCCCGCCCCCACCGGCGCCGGGTGCTGGTGTGGATCTGGGGCGAAGGCCATACCTCAGGGCCCGGATAACCTTTCCTTTCGTTGACGCCCCTGGGGAGTTGTGGTATCATCAGCGGCGCTTGGCCCGTTCCGTCGGGCCGGGCCGTTGACTTTTTGAGGAGGTCGGGCTATAAGCGACGCCAATCAATATCGGATTAACGAGGAGATTCGCGCCTCTCAGGTGCGTCTCATCGGGCCGAACGGGGAAAACCTGGGCGTGATTCCCCGACGAGATGCCTTGCGAATCGCTCAGAATGCCGGGTTGGACCTGGTGGAGATTGCCCCCAACGCCAACCCGCCGGTATGCCGGGTCATGGACTTTGGCCGCTTTCTGTACGAGCGCTCCAAAAAGGAACGCAAGGCCCGCAAGGCCCAGGCCAAAGTCGAGATCAAAGAACTGCGTCTGCGCCCAAAAACCGACGAGCACGACCGGGCTTTCAAACTGCGGAACGCCCGTAAGTGGCTGGAAAAAGGCCACAAAGTGCGCGTCCGCATGCGCTTCCGCGGCCGGGAGATCACCTACCCCGAAATCGCCCTGGAAGACTTGCGCGAGATCGCCGAAGCGCTGGCCGACATCGCGGTCGTCGAAAAGCCCCCCGCCATGGAGGGCCGCTCGATGCTGATGATCCTGGCCCCGCGGAAGAAGAAGGCCAAGAAGAAAGCCGAGTCAGGCTCGCCAACGCCCGACAACGACACATAGGAAAGCCGGTGCGGCGAGACACCTCGCCGCCCCTTTTTGCGTGATTCCGTGTTCAGGAGAGTGGACCGTGCCTCGTAAGCAGCGAACCGGGAAGAAATACAAGATCAAGACCCACAAGGCCACGGCGAAGCGCTTTCGGGTGACCGGCTCGGGCAAAATCGTGCGCACCAAGGGCGGCAAGAGCCACTTCCGCCGCCGCACATCGGATCGCACCAAGCGCCTGTTCACCCGCATGATTCCCGTGGAGGGTGCGGGGTACATCCGCAACATCAAGCGGCTGGCCCCCTACCTGAAGAAACAAGAGAGTTAACCCTTGGCGGCCTGCCGCCACATTTCCCCAAACGCGGCTGCCGGGTGTACACAACGGACGGTGCGCCTCGCGTGACCGTCGGCGCCCGGGGGACCGCAGGAGGTCGTTATGCGAGTCAAGACCGGTTTTGTTCGGCGACGACGCCACAAGAAAATCCTCAAACTCACCAAAGGCCAGTGGGGTGCGCGGTCGCGCCTCTTCCGCCGGGCCAACGAGGCCATGCTGAAGAGCCTGTGGTACGCCTACCGCGACCGCCGCAACCGCAAGCGTGACCTGCGCCGGCTGTGGATCACCCGCATCAACGCGGCGGCCCGCCTCAACGGCACCACTTACAGCCGCCTGATCCACGCCATGCGTCAGGCCAACATCACCATCAACCGCAAGATGCTGGCCGACCTGGCCGTGCGGCATCCTGAGGCCTTCAAGGCCGTGGTCGAGAAGGCGTTGGCGGCCACCCAAAAATAACCCTCCCTTTCCTCCACCGCAGACCTGTCAGGTAGCCCTGACAGGTCTTTTCGTTTCCCTGGTATAATCGCCCCATCTTTGCCCGGGGAAACGCCTGCTATGGACCTGAGCGAACTGACCGCCGCCATGCACCGCTTTGTGGAAGCCAAGGGCTGGTACCGCCCCGACAGTGCCCGCCCGCAAACCCTGCGCAACCTCGCCATCTCCCTCACCTTAGAGGCTGCCGAGGTGCTGGAGCACTTCCAGTGGGGCGAGCACCCGGCGGATCGCCAGGCGCTGGCCGAGGAACTGGCCGATGTGGCCCTGTACCTGCTCCAACTGGCCGACCGGGCTGGGATCGATCTGGAGCAGGCTATCCTGGACAAACTGGAAAAGAACAACCATCGCCGCTGGGAACCTCCCGACCCGGCGAAGGCCTCCTGATCCCATCGGCCCTGCCGGACCACAAGGGCAGAGCCGTTGTCGGAGGTCTTCCATGTCTTCATTGCACACCGTGGCCGTCTTCGGTAGTTCCGGCCCCGGCCCTGGGGACCCCACTTACGAACAGGCGTACCGTTTGGGCCGCCTGCTGGGCCAGCGAGGCTTGACCGTGCTCACTGGCGGCTACATCGGCACCATGGAAGCCGTCTCCAAAGGCGTGGTGGAAGCCGGAGGGCACAGCGTGGGCGTGACCTGCGAAGCGATCGAACGCTGGCGGCCCGTGGCCCCCAACCCCTGGGTGCAGGAGGAATGGCGCGCGGCCACCCTCATCGAGCGTTTACGCCTGCTGGTCACCCGCGCCGAGGCGGCCATCGCCCTGCCCGGCGGGCCAGGCACGCTCACCGAGATCGCCCTCTTCTGGAACCACCTGGTCATCCAGGCCATCCCCCCGCGACCGTTGGTGCTCATCGGCGAGGGCTGGCGGCGTACCTTTGAGACCTTCTTCGCCGCCCAGCAGGCCCATGTCCACGAAGCCGCCCGACAATTGCTCCACTTTGCGGCCGACGAAGCCCAAGCGGTGCACCTCTTAGGGCTGGGCTGACCCCCGGGCGGGCACGCTTCTACGGGGTCAGCCCGTTCCCCCATGTCCGGCACCCCTCACTTCGCACACCGCACCTGGCACGGACACATGGCACGCACACTTTGGTAAAATTTCCCCATCCCGACGGAGGTCGAGAGAGCCCATGAGCAACAAATTGCCTTCTCGCAGCGAAAACTTTGCCGAATGGTACAACCGCCTGGTACTGGAAGCCGAACTGGCCGACTACGCGCCGGTGCGCGGCTGCATGGTGGTGCGCCCCTACGGCTGGGCCTTGTGGGAAAACATCAAAGACGCCCTGGACAGGCGCTTCAAGGCCACCGGCCATGTCAACGCGGCCTTCCCGTTGCTGATCCCCATGTCCTTCCTGGAGAAGGAAAAGGAACATGTGGAGGGCTTCTCGCCCGAGTTGGCCGTGGTCACCCACGGCGGCGGCGAAAAACTGGCCGAGCCGCTGGTGGTGCGCCCCACTTCGGAAACCATCATCGGCTACATGTACGCCAAATGGATCAAATCCTACCGTGATCTGCCGGTGCTCATCAACCAGTGGGGCAATGTGGTGCGCTGGGAATTGCGCACCAAACTCTTCCTGCGCACCTTGGAGTTCTACTGGCAGGAAGGCCACACGGCCCACGCCACGGCCGAGGAAGCCGAAGAAGAAACCCTGCGCATGTTGCGGGTGTATGAGGACTTCGCAGTGAACGAAGCGGCCGTGCCGGTGGTGCCGGGGTTGAAGACCGAGAGCGAGAAGTTCGCCGGGGCGGTGCGCTCTTACACCATCGAGGCCATGATGGGCGATACCAAGGCCCTGCAGGCCGGCACCTCGCACTTCTTAGGGCAAAACTTCGCCAAAGCCTTCAACATCCAGTACCTGGACCAGAACAACCAGTTGCAGTATGTGTGGACGACCTCGTGGGGGCTTTCCACGCGCTTCATCGGGGCGATCATCATGGTGCACGGCGACGACAAGGGGCTGGTGTTGCCGCCTCGCCTGGCCCCCATCCAGGTGGTCATCGTACCCATCTACAAGACCGAGGAGGAGAAGGCGCGCGTGCTCGAGGCGGCCCAGCGCATCGAGGCCCAACTGCGCGAGCGCTTCCGGGTCAAACTGGACGGCCGCGACAATGTGACGCCCGGCTTCAAGTTCAACGATTGGGAACTGCGCGGCGTGCCCGTGCGGGTGGAGATCGGCCCCCGCGACCTGGAAAAGAACAGCGTGGCCCTGGCCCGCCGCGACAAGCCAGGCCGCGAGGGCAAGACCTTCGTACCTCAGGATGGCCTGGCCGATACCATCGCCGCTTTGCTGGACAACATCCACGCCTCCATGTACGCCAAGGCCCAAGCCTTCTTCCAGGAGCACAGCCACGAGGTGGACACCTACGACGAACTGCAGGAGATGGTGCAGAACGGCTGGGCCTACGCCTGGTGGTGCGGCGACGCGGCCTGCGAGGCCAAAATCAAAGAAGACACCAAAGCCACCAGCCGCTGCATCCCCCTGGAACAGCCGGGGGTGGGCGCGGCCAAATGCGTGGTCTGCGGCCGCCCGGCCAGGCACAAGGTGTACTTTGCCAGGGCGTATTGACGCGCCACCCTTTGACCTTCATCGGCCCGGCAGGCTTGCGCCG
The DNA here is from genome assembly GCA_011176535.1 of Anaerolineae bacterium. Classification (NCBI taxonomy): domain Bacteria; kingdom Bacillati; phylum Chloroflexota; class Anaerolineae; species Anaerolineae bacterium. The sequence goes on from DUEP01000067.1 coordinate 13,460, forward strand.
GGCCTTTTGTTTGCCCCGGGCCAACGCGCCTGGTCAGGGCCGGATGCAGGAGAGACCCACAAACCCATTGTAGGAGTTTGCGGTAGAATACGCTTACCGCTTCAGGAGGCACCATGCCCGCCATTCGCCTGACCGAATTTCGCCGCGATCTCGGCGCTGCGCTGGTCCATCTTGATGCCCCCGACAGGTGTGCCCGTGCGCTGAGCGCCCTCATGGCCCGCCACGGCACACCGCTCTATCGCTCGGGGCAACGTGTGCTGCCGGCTTATCACCTGCCGCCCGCCGCGCTCAACCTGCTCTGGCAAAGCCTGCGCCAGGCCGTAGCGCGGCACCCCAAAGCTGCATTGCCTCTGGCGCAGGCCCTCTGGCAGGACCCCCATCTCGAAGCGCGCCATCTGGCCGCTCGTTTGCTCGGCCTGGCCCCGCCCGAAGAGGCCACCCAGGCTCAGTTCTGGGCCTGGCTCGCCGAGGCCCAGGACCCCGATCTGCGCCAGGCGCTGCTCACTCAGGGGACCTCTCGCCTGGTCCAGGAGACGCCGGAAGCCTTCTTCGCGCAGGCGGCGCAAAGGCTATCCCAGCCCGGCCCGGCGCGCCGTTTGGCCTTCCAGGCCCTGACCGCCCTGGTGGCCTCCCCCGCCTTTGAGAACGGGCCGGCCCTCTACGGCGCCCTGCGGCAGGCCCTGCTCCATCTGACCAGCGAAGAGCGGCCCGAAGCGGCCCAACTGTTGCAGACCCTGGCCCAACGCTGGCCCCAAGAGACCAGCCCGTTCCTCTGGCGCGTGTGGAACGAGGGGGCCGATGGCGAAAGGGCACCCTTGCTGGCCTGGGTCATCCGGCGGGTGCTCCCCCACCTCCCACCGGAGAGCCGGCGGCAATGGCAACAACGCCCAGGATGGACTTTCTGAGGTGCGTCGATGTCCCGAAAGCGAAGTTTAGCCGACCAAATCGCCGAACGCTACACGCAAATTCTGGAACGCATTCACCAGGCTGCCTCGCGGGCCGGACGCGACCCCAACGAGGTGCGGCTGGTGGTCGTCACCAAAGGCCAGCCCCTAGAACGCATTCAAGCCGTGATGGCAGCCGGAGCGGAAGACCTGGGGGAAAACTACCCCGAGGAAGCCGTGACCAAGATGGACCGCCTCGCCCGTTTCGATTTACGCTGGCACATGATCGGCCATCTGCAACGCCGTAAAGCGCGCCTGGTCGTCGAACGCTTCGACTGGCTTCACTCGCTAGACCGGCTCAGACTGGCCCAGCGGCTGGAAAACCTGGCCGCCCAGGCCGGGCGGGTGCTGCCCGTGCTGCTCCAGTTCAATGTGTCCGGTGAGACCACCAAGTCGGGCTGGCCCGCGTGGGAAGAAAGCCAATGGGAGCACCTGCTGCCGGACATGGAAGCCGTGCTGGCCTGCGCCCATCTGCAGGTGCGCGGCCTGATGACTATTCCACCCCCCACACCGGACCCCGAAGGCGCACGCCCGTACTTCCGCCGCCTGCGCCGCCTGAGGGAGTACCTGGCCCGCCGCTTTCCTCAAGCCGCATGGGAGGAACTCTCCATGGGCATGAGCGCCGACTTCGAAGTGGCCATTGAAGAAGGGGCCACCTTCGTGCGCATCGGCACGGCCATTTTAGGCCCCCGGCCACCAAAAGCGAAAAACAACGAAAATTCGGGTAAAATAATGCTATGATCACTTCACTGATTTTCTTCCTGATTCGCCTGATTGACCTGTTGGCCCGGGTGTTCATTCTCTTCGTGGTGGTGGATGTGGTTTTGCACTACTTTACTTCGCCTTTTCACCCGGCGCGCGCCTTTCTGGATCGTCTCATCCTGCCCATGCTGCGCCCCATTCGGCGCGTCCTGCCCCCTTTGGGTGGCCTGGACTTCAGCCCAGTGGTGCTCATCATCCTCATCCAAGTGGTGGCGCAGGCCCTGATATGGGTCTTGTCTGCCCTGATCTGACTCGAGGGATCACGATGCGACGCAAATTCCAATTCCACGATGGCCGCCGGGGCGCTGCCCTGGCCATTCGCGTCACCCCACGGGCACGACGCAACGAAGTGGCCGAAGTGCTCAACGACGGCACCATCCGCATTCGCCTGACCGCCCCGCCGGTGGAAGGCAAGGCCAACAAGGCGCTGATCCAGTTCCTCAGCAAAATTCTGGATGTGCCGTCTTCCCGCATCTCCATCGTGGCAGGCGAAACCGGGCGGGACAAACTGGTCTCCATTCTGGATATGGAGCCGGAGGAGGCCCAACGCCGCATCCTGGAACATTTGATCTGAGCCCCCCAACGCAGAGCCAAAACAGCACCCCCCATCCCAAACAAGGCCGATGGGGGGTGTTGTTGCTTTCCGCTTCCTGCCTTACCGCCGAATGTCTCGTCCCAGCCCGTACCGCATGGGGTTGGGCAACTCGGCCCCGGCTGCCGCCAAGTAACGCAGGGCCAGCGAGGCGGCCTCCTGCTGCGCCGGGGTGCCGCCGTAAAACAGCGCGTAAACCTCGGCCGTCCAGTCGATGTGCGGCTCGAAGGCCACCCGCTCCAGAGCGGCCAGGACCTGCTCCTCGCTGCCCTCGCGCAGGCAATCGCGCAGCACATCGTACGCCGCCTCGCCCGGGGGGACACCCACACCCCGCTCCGCTGCAAAGGCCAAAAGCCAGGGTTCATCGTGCAAGGGCGGCCTGGGACGCGGGGCCCACGCCTCCGTCTGCTGCAACGCCTCCAACACCTGGGCCGCCGCGGCCTGGACCACCCACTCGTCGTCCTCCACCTGCATCTTTTCCAGCGCCTCGCGCGCCCAGGGGTCCGGCACCCGGGCCAGACCATAGGCCACCGCCCGGCGCACCAGTAAATCCTCGTGTTGGGCCCCTTCCTGCAAGGCCGGATGCCCTTCCTGGGGGTGATTGGCCAGGGCTTCAGCCGCGGCCCGGCGCTGGAGGTCGTTGCCGTGGAGCAACAACTCCCCCAACAACCGCAAGGCGTCTTCGCTCCCGATGGCGGCCAGCGCCAGCGTCACGGCGCGCTGCACCTCCAGGGCCTCGTCCAGCAGCAAGGCCCGCAGTTCCTCCACGGCCTTCCCGTCGCGCAGCAGGCCGCACCCCAGGGCCGCCAGGCGACGCGTGCCTGCATCCCGATGGGCCAGCAGTTTGCGGAAGATCACCCGCATCCCTTTTTCGCCGCTGAGGACCAAGGCGCTCAGGGCATCGGCGCGCAGGCTCACCGGCGTCAGAGGGTCCGTCACCAGGTCCATCAACCGCCGCACGATGGACGGCAACAGGGGCGAATTCGCGGGCAGGTCGGGGAGCACCTGGCCCAGCCAGCGCACCTCGCGGAGCAAAGGCTCCTTGCTTTGGACCAGCCAGGCTTCCACCCGCGCCGTGCCATCGCCCAAGGCCGCGGCAAAGCGCAACGCCTGAAGTTTGACCGGCCACCAGGGCGAGCGCAGCACCCCCTGGGTACCCCATCGGGCGATGGCCTCGCCCGCCAGGTAGGCCCACAGGGTGGGGTGAACGAAGCCCACCCGTTCCGCCGAATAGGTCACCAACAGGCCGCTTTGCACCAGTTCGGGGAGCAAACGCCGCACCCTGGCCGATTTGATCGGCACCTGGAAGGGGGATTTCGTCCCCTCGGGCGGTGCCGTCTCCGTGTTGGCAGCACCATCCCCTTCGTCCGGCGCAGGAGACGGCGCCTCCTCGAATTCCACCTCCACATCCAGGTGGCTGCCCAGGGCGTTGACCGGGACGGCGGCCTGGCCCAGGTTCAGCAACTCCAACGCGGCCGCCTGCAAGGCCGGTCGGGCGCGCTCCCAATCCGGCACCATGCGGCGCAGGTAGGCCTCCAGGCCGTCACGCAAACGCGGGCCCAGCGCGTCGCCCGCGTAGGCCGCCCAGGCATGCAGGGTGAGTTCCAGAGGGGTGATCACCGGGTGCTCGGCCAGCAACCAGCGGTTGAGGAGCAGGGCGTCCACCTCGGGCGGGGCCGCCTGCAACGCCGGCGCCACATACCGCCGCCACTGACGCCCCCACTGGACGAGAAAACGCTGCGCGCGCCGCTCATCCCACGGCGCCAGGGCCACCGGTTGCAGCCCCGCGCGGCTGAAGCCATCGAAGAAATCCGGCGCGGCCGCGGCGACCACCCGCACCTGAGGGAAAGCCTCCAGCACACGGCTCACATAACGGGCCACCGGTTGCTGCGCTTCCAGCGGCAACTCGTCCAGGCCGTCGAGCAACCACACCAAGCGGCCGGTCTGGAAAAATTCCTCCAGGTGCCTGGCCCACGAACTGCGCAGACCGGCCGGCATCTCGGCGGGCAAGGCGTCCATCAGGGGGGTCAGAAGGGCTCCGGGATTCTCTGCCTCCTGCTCAGGGAGCGCCAGCGCCGCCGCATGGGTGTAAAGGGGAAGCCGGTCGGCCAGATCGCCCAACGCAGGGTCGCGTTGCAGGAGCAGCCCGGCCAGGTAGAGCAAAGCTGTGGTCTTGCCCATGCCCGGCGGCCCCAGCAGAAGCAGATGCGCGCCGCCGCTCAACGCCTGGGGCAGCGTGAGCGTGGGTGCTTGGTAAAATGCCTGCAGATGTGGCCACTCCGGCGAAAAGGGTACCGCCGTGGTCACCATGTCGTCCAGGATGGACGACTCTTCCGCGACCGCCAACCGCGGTGGGCGCAGCACCGCTGGTGGGATGAGGATTTCATCCAGGGCAAAGAGGGGGGCGGCCAGATGCCAGCCTCGCAGCGCCGAGCGCAGCCACTGGCGGTACCGCTGCTCCACCCGAACTTCTTTGGTCGTCGTGCGTTCCGCGTGCAGGCGTTGCCAAGCCCAAAGCACGCGCTGCCCCCCTACCTGAAGCAGCCGCAACACAACATGGAACAGCAATCCCAAGAGGAATCCGGCCCCCAGGGAAAGCCAATCCCATCGATGGCGAAAGACGGTCCACATGAGGCCAGATCCTCCCAGACTACCGGGCCATCAGGATGCGCCCGCACTCCTGACAGAAGGTCAGGGTGGTGCTGTCTCGGGCCTCCTGAAGCAAAGCGCTGGTCAGGGTGGCCCCGCAGGCGCTGCAGGCCTGCTCCTGCACTTCGGCCACGGCCAGCCCGTGTTTGCGCTGGCGCAGTCGCTCGTAAGTGGCGGCCACTTCAGGGGGTAACTGCGCGAGCAAGACTTCGCGACGCGCTTCCAGTTGGGGCACTTCGCCCTCCAGGCGCTGCTTTTCGGCCCGGCGCTGGGCCTCGGCAGCCGCGCGCTGCTCCCGCGCCTGCTTCAACGCCGCTTCGGCCTGCTGCAAAGCGGCCTCGGCCTCCTCGGCCGCCATCAGGGCCTCCACGGCCACGGTTTCCAGTTCACCGAGGCGCCGCTGCAAGGCCTCGGCCTCGCGCTGAAGGTCCTGCAACTCCTTGGGGTTGCGCACACTGCCATCGTACAGCCGGGCTTCGGTGCGCCGCAGTTTGTCCTGCACCTCTTGCAGGCGGGCCTCGGCCTCCCGAAAAGCGCGTTGCGCCTCCTGAGAGGCCTTCCAGGCGCGGTCACGGGCTGCCTGGGCCAGTTCCACCTCAGGGGCCTGCGCAAACCAACGCGCCAGTTCGGCCAACCGCTGCCGATGCGCCCCCAACCGGGTATCCGTTTGTTGCAACTGAAGGAGGGTATGGGCCAAAGTCATATCTGGATTATAGAAGGGGTTGGGCAGAAAGGCAAGCCACGGGCCAGGGTTGACCCCTGGCAGCACCACGCCCCCTGTGAACGCCGCAGGGGGCGTGGTGGAGGTCGCCCATTTCGTCTCAGGCCGGCGCGGCCTCGGGCGCCGAGGGCTCCTCCGCCTGGGATTCGCGGCGGAGGGTGATCTCGTCTTCGCCTTCACCCACATCGATGACGATGGTGTCCCCTTCGGAGAAGTTGCCGCCGATGATGGCGTCAGCGATGGGGTCCTCCACCTTCTGCTGGATGACTCGCCGCAGGGGCCGGGCCCCCATCTCCGGGTCGTAGCCCAATGCGGCCAGCCGCTCGATGGCCTCTTCGGTGGCCATCAGATGCAGGCTATGCTCGGCCAGACGCTCTTCCACTTTTTGCAATTCCAGCCGCACGATGCGGCGGATATCGTCCTTGCTCAGCGCGCGGAACACGATCACTGCATCCAGGCGGTTGATGAACTCGGGGCGGAATACCCGCCGCAGCGAGTCCAACAACTTCCTGCGCATCTCCTGGTAGGAGAGACGCTCCTCCACCTTGGCATCCCGCTGCAAGGGGAAGCCCAGGCCTGTCTGGCGCTTGATCATCTCCGCGCCCACATTGGAGGTCATGATGATGATGGTGTTGCGAAAGTCCACCTTGTGGCCCTGGGCATCGGTCAGGTGCCCCTCCTCCATGATCTGGAGGAGCATGTTGTGCACATCGGGATGGGCCTTCTCGATCTCGTCAAAGACCACGATGGAATAGGGCCGACGGCGCACGGCCTCGGTGAGTTGCCCGGCCTCCTCATACCCCACATACCCCGGCGGCGCACCGACCAGACGGCTGGCCGTGTGGCGCTCCATGAACTCCGACATATCCAGTTGCACGAGCACCTCTTCGGAGCCGAAGAGGAAACGGGCCAGCGCCTTGGTCAATTCTGTCTTGCCCACGCCTGTGGGGCCCAGGAACATGAAGGAGCCGATGGGGCGCCGCGGGTCCTTGAGGCCGGCCCGCGCCCGGCGCACGGCCTTGGCGATAGCCTCGATGGCCTCTTCCTGGCCCACGATGTGCTTCTTCAGTTCCTCTTCCATGTGCAACAGGCGCTCGGTTTCTTCCTGCGCCAACTGGCTTACCGGGATGCCCGTCCACATGGAGACCACTTCCGCAATATCGGCCTCGGTGACCACCGGAGCGTTCCCCCGATCCCAGCCGGAACGCAGGTACTCCAACTGGCGTTCCAGTTCGGCCTCCTGCTCCCGTAGCGCCTCGGCGTCCTCAAAGCGGCCATCCTCCACGGCCAGGGCGTACTGCTCCCGCACGCGCCGCAACTGCTCCATGATCTCCTTGGCCTTCTTAGCCGCGGGCGATTTGTACATGCGCACGCGTGAGGCGGCCTCGTCAATGAGGTCAATGGCCTTGTCGGGCAGGAACCGATCGGTAACATAGCGCGAGGAAAGTTTCACCGCCGCCTCCAGGGCCTCGTCGGAGATACGGAGGTGATGATGCTCCTCGTAGGCTGAACGGATGCCGCGCAAAATCTCCAGCGCTTCCTCGGGCGTGGGTTCGTCCACATAAACCGGCTGGAAGCGCCGCTCCAGGGCCGCGTCGCTCTCGATGTGCTTCCGATATTCATCCAGCGTGGTGGCGCCGATGATCTGAATTTCGCCGCGGGAGAGGGCCGGTTTGAGGATGTTGGCCGCATCCACCGCCGAGCCAGCCGCACCAGCGCCCACCAGCATGTGCACTTCATCGATGAAGAGAATGTTGTCCGTGTGCTTGAGTTCTTCGATGAGGCGCTTCATCCGCTCCTCGAACTGGCCGCGATACATGGTCCCGGCCACTAAGGAGCCCACATCCAACTGCAACACCCGCCGGCCGAGCAACGGCGCGGGGACATCGCCCTCGACAATCCGCTGGGCCAGCCCCTCGACGATGGCCGTCTTGCCCACCCCGGGTTCGCCGATGAGGGCCGGGTTGTTCTTAGTGCGCCGGGCGAGAATCTGGATCACCCGCTCGATCTCCATCTCACGCCCGATGACCGGGTCCAACTTCCCCTCTTCCGCCAGCACCGTCAGATCCACGGCCAGCTGGTCGAGCAGGGGCGTCTTGCTCTTCTTTTTCTCTTCTCGCCCTTCGGTGCGTTGTCCGCGGCGCTCGGCCGAAGAGGTCAGACCGCTGGACCCCGCCGAGAGCGACCGGCGGGTCTGACGCCGGACCTGTTCCGGGGTGATGCCCAGGCGGGCCAACACTTTGAGGGCCGTCCCCTCTTCGTAGCGAATCAACCCCAACAACAGGTGTTCGGTGCCCACATACTGGTGGCCCAACCGGCGGGCCTCTTCGATGGCCAGTTGCAACACCTGTTGTGTGCCGGGCGAAAGTTCAATCTGCCCCCCTGTGGATTGGCCGAACCCCACCATGCGCTCGACCATCTCCTGCACGCGTTCGGGGATCAGGCCCAAATCGCGCAATACGCGGCTGGCGACGCCACCTTCTTCTTTGATCAGCCCGAGCAGCAGATGCTCGGTGCCAATCTGCGCGTGGCGCATGCGTTCCGCTTCTTGATGAGCCAGGCTGAGCACCCGGCGAGCACGCTGGGTAAAACGATCCATGCGAGCCAAAGTCAACCTCCTTATCCAACCAAGCCGTACTTTTGTTCACATCTTCCCACAGTTACGCTCCGCTCCTCAGTATTCCTCTACGCTTATTCTACCAGTTTTATCTCCGCCATCAAAGGGCCGGATAAAAAAGCACCCTCCTATCGAGGAGGGTGCTGTGGAAGACGCTACCGGCTATTCGCCTTTGGGTTCCGTTTCCGAGGCCTCCTCTGGGGCCTCCAGAGCGGCTTCGGGGGATTCCCCGGCCGCTTTAGCCTCGGGGGAGGCTTCCTCCGCCGCCGCCTCAACCCTGGCCTCAGCACTCTCTTCCTCGTTAGGCAATGCTTCTTCCGCCGCCTCTTCCAGGCCGAGCAACTGCTCCAGTTCTTCCTCCGCCTCGGCCAAAGCCATTTGCAGGTCCAGGTCGGCATAAGCCAATGTATCCACCTTGCGCAGGCTCAGCCCGATGCGACGGGCTTCGGGATCGATGCGGATGATGCGCAAGGTGACCTCGTCGCCTTCCTTGACCACTTCCTTGGGATGCTCGATCCGCTGTTCACTGAGTTCGGAGATATGGATGAGGCCCTCTAAACCGTTTTCCAGGCGGGCAAAAGCGCCGAACTTTTCCAGGCGGGTGATGGTGGCCCGCACCAGTTGGCCCACCCGCAAAGAGGCCGCCTTGGTCTTCCAGGGGTCTTCCCGCAATTGGCGTATGGAAAGCCCGATGCGCTTGCGTTCGGGATCAATGCTGATGACTTTAACCTGAACTTCCTGCCCCACCTGCAGCACATCTTCGGGCTTGTCGATGTGCTCCCAAGAAATCTCGGAGAGATGCACCAGGCCGTCGGCCCCGTCGATGTTGACAAAAGCGCCGAACTTGGTCAGGCTGGTCACCCGGCCGGTGCGCACATCGCCGACCTGCAACTGAGCGAGCACCCGCTCTTTGAGCAACTCTCGCGCCTGACGGGCCACAGCCCGCTCGGAGAGAATCAGCCGCTGCCGCGAACGATCCACCTCGATCACCCGGGCCACAATCGGCTGCCCGATGAGTTCCTTCCAACTGGGGTCGGGGCGGTCACTCTGCAGGGACTGCCGTCGCTCCCGGCTGATTTGGGAAAGAGGAATAAAGCCGCGCAGCCGTCCCAGGCGCACCACCAAGCCACCTTTGTTGTAGCCGGCGATGGTGCCCTCATACAGTTCGCTGCTCTCCTTCATGCGCTCGGCACGCTCCCAATCTTCGGCCTCCAGCGCCTGGAGATAGGACAACCGCGGCGCGCCATGACTGTCGAACCCCAGCACATAGACCGGGATACGCTGGCCAATCTGCAAAACCTCCTCGCGTTCTTCCGGAGAAAGCCGATCGAACTCCCGCAGGGGAATCTGCCCGTCGGATTTCGCCCCGATATTGACCAGCACGGCTTGATCTGTGATCCCCGTGATCTCACCCTGTCGCACATCTCCCCGCTTGGGGAAGTCCATCTCCAGCCCCTCTGCTGCCAGAAGGGCTTCCATCGTCATTTCTTCTTCAGGTTCTTGATCAGACA
>DUEP01000068.1 GCA_011176535.1 Anaerolineae bacterium
ACGGCGGGTGCGCATGGAGATCGACCTGACGCCTTTCCAGATGCGCCCCGATGTCAGCGTGCAGGTAACGGATAGGGAAGGGCGGGAGGTGGGGCGCATGGATATCGTGCATGTGATGACCCCCCACATCGCCCTGACCCTGCACCTGCGCGAACCTGAGCCAAAGGGGGAGTACACGCTGACCGCCACGGTGTGCTACCCGCCCCCGGAATACCGTTACCTGCGTCAGGATGACCCGCGCGCGCAAACCGAAGCGGTGCCTCAGCAGGCCATTCCCATGGTGGCCGTCCACCGCGCGGCGGTGAAGTTCACCGTTTCATGAGCGGGTCTCCCTCCCTTCCCTATTCTCTACGCTGCTCCTGAGATTGCCCATGCGTGCTTTGCTTCGGATGTTCACCTTCCTGCGCCCCTACCTGCTTCAGGTGGGGCTGGCCTTTTTCAGTCTGTTGGCCATTACCACCGCCAACCTGGTGGTGCCGGACATCATCCGCCAGGTTATCGACACCGGCCTGTTGCTGGGGGAGCGGGCCTACCTGACCCGGGCGGCCCTGCTCATCCTGGGTATTGGCCTGGGCCGGGCGTTGTTTCTGTTCTTGCGCCGTTACCTCACGGCATGGCTCGCTCAGCGGGTGTCCTTCGACCTGCGCAACCGCCTGTATGCCCATTTGCAGCGGCTTTCGTTCGCCTATCACGACCAGACCCCGGCCGGGCAACTCATCAGCCGTACCATTGAAGATGTGCGCTCGATGACCAACTTTTTGGGCGGTGGCCTGATCGAACTGGTGCAGATGGGGCTGATGTTCGTGGCGGCGCTGGCCGTGATGTATTCGGCCAACACCCGCCTGGCCGCCATCGCCACCTTGCCGCTCATCCCCCTGGTGCTGGTGACTACCAACTTTGGCCAAAAAGTGACCCACATGTTTTACCGCATTGACCAGGGGTTGGGTGAGATCACCGTGCGGGTGCAGGAAAACGTGCTTGGGGCCGCTGTGGTGCGGGCCTTTGCCCGTGAACAGTACGAGGTGGACCGGTTCACCGAAAGCAACCGCGAACTCTACGACGCTCGGCTCACCGTCATTGGCCAGTGGGCCCGCATCATGCCCACCACCCACTTTCTTATCGCCCTGGGTACCATCCTCATCCTCTGGTTTGGCGGCCAGATGGTGTTGCACGGCGAGGCGACTTTGGGTGAGGTGGTTGCCTTCAATAGTTACTTCATGCTCCTGGGCGTTCCGGCGCGGCAACTGGTGTGGCTGGTCAACTCGGGGGGCGAAGCCGCTGCCGGGGCCAGGCGCCTGTTTGAAGTGCTGGATGCCCGCCCCGCCATCCAATCGCCGCCAAATGCCCTGCGCCTGCAACCCATCCAGGGGCGGGTGACCTTTGAGCATGTCTCCTTCCGCTACCCCGGTGAACCTCACGAGGCGTTGAAGGAGGTTCACCTGGACATTGCCCCGAACACCGTGGTAGCCCTCATCGGCCCCACGGGGAGCGGCAAGAGCACCTTAGTGCACCTCATCCCGCGTTTTTACGACCCCACGGAGGGGCGGGTGCTCATCGACGGTCACGATGTGCGCACCTTGGACCTGCCGACCTTGCGGCGGCAGATTGGCATCGTGTTGCAGACCTCGCTGCTTTTTTCCACCACGATTCGCGAGAACATCGCCTACGGACGACCCGATGCCACGGAGGAAGAGATCATCGCCGCGGCCAGGGCGGCCCAGGCGCACGACTTCATCCTGCGCCTGCCCCAGGGCTACGATACCGAGGTGGGCGAGCGGGGCGTGACCCTTTCGGGCGGCCAGCGTCAGCGCATTGCCATCGCCCGCGCCCTGCTCATGGACCCGCGCATTCTCATCCTCGACGATGCGACTTCCAGCGTGGACATCGAAACCGAACACCTCATCCAACAGGCGCTGTTCCGCCTGATGGAAGGCCGCACCACCTTCATCATCGCGCAGCGATTGGCCACCGTGAAGCGCGCCGACCTCATTCTGGTGCTCGATCAGGGCCGCATTGTGCAGATGGGCACCCATGAGACCCTGCTCGCCCAGCCGGGCCTGTATCGCGAGTTTTACGAATTGCAGTTGCGTTCCCAGGAGGAAGGGGAGGCGGAACCTACCCCAGGGGATTGACCCCTCACCACAAGGATTGCCGACCTGATGGATATCCCTGCGCTGTTTCTCGACCGCATGGCCCGGTTGTTGGGCGACGAATACCCGGCCTTCCGCGAGGCGTTGGCCGGGCGTCCTCATGTGGGGCTGCGGGCCAACACGCTGAAGATAGACCCCCAGGAACTGGCCGCGCGGTTGCCTTTTCGCTTGGAGCCGGTGCCTTGGTGCCCGGCCGGGTTTCGTCTGGTAGAAGGCCGTCGTCCGGGCGCCCACCCTTACCATGCCGCCGGGCTGTACTACACCCAAGAGCCTGCGGCCATGGCCCCGGCGGAGATTTTGGCGCCCCGACCCGGTGAGCGGGTGCTCGATCTGGCCGCTGCCCCCGGCGGCAAGACCACCCATCTGGCGGCGTTGATGGGCGGCGAAGGGTTGCTGGTCGCCAACGATGTGCAGCCTCACCGCGCCCGCGAGATGACGAACAACCTCGACCGCTGGGGCGCGACGCACATCGTGGTGCTGAGCGAGAAGCCGCAGCGCCTGGCCGACCGTTGGGGCGCCTTTTTCGACCGGGTGCTGCTGGACGCCCCGTGCTCTGGAGAGGGGATGTTTCGCAAGGACCCCGCGGCGCGCAGCACCTGGACCCCCAGGCATGTGCAGCGTTGCGCGGCCCTGCAGGAGAAGATTTTGCGCCATGCGGCCCGCCTGGTGCGCCCCGGCGGCTATCTGCTCTACAGCACCTGCACCTTCAACCCCGAGGAGAACGAGGGGGCGGTGGCCCGCTTTTTGGCGGCGCATCCCGATTTTGATGTGGTGCCGGTGCCGCCGCGTCAGGGGTTTGCGCCGGGGCGACCCGATTGGCTCACCCCGCCGGGGCCGGAAAGCCTGCGCCACGCGGTGCGTCTGTGGCCCCACAAGGCGCCGGCCGAGGGGCACTTCATGGTCCTCCTCCGCCGCGGTGAGGATGCCCAGCCCCCGCCCTCCCGCGTGCACCCCCTGCGCACCGGGCATCTGACCAGCGAGCAGCGTCAACTGTACCGGCGTTTCGTGGAGGAAAGTCTGACCGCTTCTCCGGCCCCCGCCTTGCGCCTGGCGGCCTTCGGCCATCGGCTCTATGCCGTGCCGGAGGGGCTGCCGAACCCCGCTGGCCTGCAGGTGGTGCGCTTTGGCTGGTGGCTGGGCACCTTCAAAAAGGGGCGGTTTGAGCCCTCGCCAGCGCTGGCTCCGGCGCTGCGTCCCGCCGATGCGCAGCGGGTGGCCGATTTCCCGCCCGACCACCCGGCGTTGGCCGATTTTCTCGGCGGTCGTCCCACGCCCTACGACGGCCCACCGGGGTGGACCTTAGTGTGCGTGGATGGCTTCCCCTTGGGGTGGGGTAAGGTCACGCAAGGGGTGCTGAAAAGCAAAGCGCCCCGCTGGCTACGGCGGGTCAAGTGGTAACAGGGGAGAGGACTGCCTGTCGCAGGGGCTGCGTGGATTATGTTCGTCGCGCAGAGGGAAGGACGCGTAAACGAATGCGCTTCTCGTCGATGACGGCGAAGGTGCCCTCCCAGGTTTCGCGGGAGGCCAAAGCGCTCAGCACGATACGGGTGATGGCTGCAGGGCTTCGAGGAGGAAAGCGCAAGAGCATGATCCCGCAGGTGGCCGGTAAGCAATGTTGGAAGGCCAGACGGCCAAAGTCCTTGTCGAAAGTGAGGATGATGCGCTCCTCCCGCACGGCTAAAACATCCTCGCCCCTTGGCCCCGGCTGCTCTTCGACCACCCAGAGCACCTGATGTTCCTGGCGGCGGAAGGCTTAAAGGAATGTTTTCATCGGCCAGAAACCGCACCGATGCCTTCCTTGTTGCCTACGAGGGCGGCAAAGGATACACTTTTTCGGAGCGTACGATTTCCTCGGCGTACCGCACACAGGCCAAAATGTCTTCCCGGCTCAACTGAGGATAGTTGCGTAAAATTTCCTCAATATCCACCCTTGCCCTAACAAAGCAATGATCCATTCCACGGCGATGCGCGTGCCTTTGATGATGGGCTTCCCTTGCAAGACCTTTGGGTCGGCGGTAATTCATTCCTGCCATTCCATGAGTGCCTCTCCACAAACCGGGTTCATGTGTTAGTATAACAGAACGCGACCGTTTTCTCTTTGCGAGAGGTGGTCTGCCCCTGCCCACTCCGAGATGCTCATGAGCGAAGAAACTTTGCAAAAAGCCTACGATCCGCGCGTGGCCCGCCGGTTGGCGGCTTACATCAAGCCGTACTGGGCCTCGTTCACCCTCTCCCTGTTCTTTATGCTCGTCTCTGCCGGAGCGGGGATGTTGGGGCCTTATTTCGTCAAAATGGCGCTGGATGAAGGCATCGGGGCCGGTTCGCTCCCCATGTTGCGGCAAGCCGTGCTGTTCTATTTTGTCACCGCGGCGGTGCAATGGCTGGTCATCTATTTGCGCGTCAACCTGATGGCCCGAGTGGGCACGGCCATCATCTACGATTTGCGCAACCAGTTGTTCACCCATTTGCAGAACCTCTCCCTGGGCTTCTTCAGTCGCTACGGTTCGGGACGCATCATCGCCCGCATCGTCAACGATGTCAGCGTGTTGCGGCGCTTCCTTACCTTCGCGGTGCTGGCCGTGGCGCGGGACCTCTTTGCCCTGGTGGGCGTGGTGGTCATCATGCTGCGCATGGATTGGCGGCTGGCGCTGATGACCTTCACCGTGCTGCCGTTGATGGTGGTGGTTACGGCGCGTTTTCGCCGCGTGGCCCGTGAGAACTACCGCAAGGTGCGGCAGGCCATTGGTTGGGTCAACGCCGTGCTGGCTGAGACTGTGCAAGGCGTGAAGGTCATTCAAGCCTTTGCCCACGAGGAGCGCAACGACACCCTGTTCCGCGAAGGGCCCAGCGCCCACGCGCTGAAAACCAGCCTGGAGGCGGCCCGGGTGGCCGCGATCTTCTTCCCCAGCGTGGATTTCCTCAACACCCTGGCCACGACCATTGTGGTCTATGTGGGCGGACAGGCGGCGTTGGGGGAGCGCATCACCCCGGGGATTTTGGTGGCCTTTGTGCTTTACATTGACCGTCTGTTCGACCCCATTCGCTCCCTGAGCCAACGTTACGACCAGTTCCAGTCGGCCATGGCCGCCGGGGAGCGCATTTTCAATCTGCTCGACACGCCCCCGGAGGTCCAGGACGCGCCCGACGCCGTTCCCTTGCCGCGCATTCGCGGCGAGGTGCGCTTCGAGCATGTCTCCTTTCATTACCCTGACGACCCCGAAACGCCCATCCTGGAAGATGTGGACTTCCTGGTTTGCCCCGGCGAGACCGTGGCGCTGGTAGGCGAGACGGGCGCAGGCAAGACCACCATTGTCAAACTGCTGGCCCGGTTTCATGACCCCACCGAGGGGCGGGTGCTCATCGATGGCTATGATTTGCGCACGGTGACCCAGGAGAGCCTGCGCCGGCAAATGGGCATTGTGCTCCAGGACCCTTACCTGTTTTCGGGTACGGTGCGCGAGAACATCCGCTTTGGCCGTCTGGACGCCAGCGATGAGGAGGTCGAAGCCGCCGCGAGGGCGGTGGGGGCGCATGAGTTCATCGCGCGGATGCGTCATGGGTACGACACGCCGGTGGGCGAGGGCGGGGTGCTGCTCTCGGTGGGCCAGCGGCAACTCATCGCCTTTGCCCGCGCTTTGCTGGCCGACCCGCGCATCCTCATCCTCGACGAGGCCACCTCCAGCGTGGATGTGCAGACCGAGCGCCTCATCCAGCAGGCCCTGGCACGGCTCTTGCAGGGCCGCACTTCGTTCGTCATCGCCCATCGGCTCTCCACGGTCACCCACGCCGACCGCATCTTTGTGGTGGATCGCGGGCGGATTGTGGAGCAGGGCCGCCACGCGGAGTTGCTGGCCCAGGGCGGTTTGTACACCCAACTGTATCGTCGCGGTTTCCAGGAGATGGACGAGGAAGAGGTGAGCCTGTGGACATGATGGCACGCCCTGCGGACGAGATCCCGCCCATCCATGCCCGACGCCGTCGTCTGGAGCGGTTGCTGGCCTGGGGCTGTGGCACGCTGCTGGTCCTGGCCTTGCTGGCGGGGCTGGCTTGGTGGTTTGGGAGCGGACGTTTCGCAAACCCGCCCACGCCTTCGCCCACGGTATCCCCCTCGGCCACGGCGACCCCTTCGCCCACGGCCACTTTGCCCCCCAGCGTCACCCCTTCCCCCACGGCCGGCCC
>DUEP01000069.1 GCA_011176535.1 Anaerolineae bacterium
CAATTCTTTTTACGAGAGACTCCCCAGGTTTTTCAAGAGGCATTGAAATATGAAGCTACCCACACGCGTTTGCCGTTATGGGGCGTCATGGCTTTTTGGGCGGTTGCAGTCTTGCTGCTTTTTTGGGGAGTTTGGCGCTGGCGTCAGGGAAGATGGCGAGGGGATAGAGTGGAGGCTTTGGCTTTGGTGACGCTTTTTCTCGCCTGGGCTTGGTTTCCCACATTGGCCTTGATGCGGGTTTTTGTCTCCCCTTCCCCAGCCATCAGCTTGAGAATGTACACTCCGGCCTTTGCCTTGTGGGTGTTAAGCTTCTGGGCTGTGTTCTGGGGTTGGGTGCGTGGGAAAGTTTCTAAGCGATGGCGTTTAAGTGCCCTTGGGTGGGCGTTGAGTGTAGGTCTTCTTCTGAGCGCGTGGGAGGCGCCCTATAGACCGCCTCGGCTCTTGCTGGGTGACATGCACGCCTATGGCCAGGGTTTTACGGCTCGTCCCTGGCACATCATTGCCCATGAGGGAGTGCTTCACCAGGCAGCGTTGTTGCCGAGGGAGACGCCTTTGTTTTCGAACCGTTGGGAAGCTGTGCTGCTTTGGCTTGGCCGGCCGGCGCAGGTAGTCCACTTGGAGGCTTGGCTCCAGGCCGCGAAGCAGGGACAATTAGAAAACCGAGCCGACTATCAAAACTGGCGCCAGAGCCAAGGCGCTTTGGTTGTGTTGTGGCCTCAAGGGAAAATTCCCAAATCCAAAAAAGAGGTCGTAGCGCTGCTTGCCCAGGAGGGCGTGTGTCTGAGTGATGAGGGAGGATGGTTGTGTTTGCCAAAGCCCTCTTCGCCTCAGGAGCAAGGGCCGTGAAGAAAAATACTCCCTGGTTGACCCTGTTCTCTGCCCCTAAACCCTTCGACCGGCCTCATATTGCCCTGATCCAGCGCAACGCCATCCGTTCCTGGCTGGCGTTGGGCCCTGAGGTGGAGGTGTTGCTTCTCGGCGACGAGCCTGGCCTGGCAGAGGCGGCTCGGGAATTCGGCGTCCGCCACCTCCCCGAGGTGGAACGCAACGCCCACGGCACGCCGCTGATCCCCTCGATGTTTGCCCTGGCCCAGGAAGCCTCCCAGGCCCCTTATCTCTGCTACCTGAACGCGGATATTGTGCTGCTTCCCCATTTCCTGCCCGCCCTGAAGGCTATGGCCGCCCAGGTGGAGGGTTGCTTTTTGGCGGTGGGCCAGCGCTGGAACCTGGAGGTCACCGAGCCCCTGGCCTTCGGCCCGGAGGCTGAAGTGGCCTTATGGGCACGGGTGCGGAATGAGGGACGCATGCATCCCCGCAACGGCATAGACTTCTTCGCCTTTCCGCGTGGCTGCCTGAACGCCATCCCGCCCCTGGTGGTGGGCCGCGCCGGGTGGGATAACTGGATAGTTTACCACGCCCGCACCCAGGGCTGGCCCGTGGTGGATTTGACCCCCTCGGTGCTAGTGATCCATCAGAACCACGACTACGCCCACCTGGCCGTGCCGCAGGGCAGGCATCCTTACAAGCAAGAGGAAGCCCAGCGCAATGTGGAACTGGCCGGCGGGCTGCACCACATGTACACCATTTGGGAGGCCAGCCATGTCTTGGCCCGTGGGCGCGTGCGTCGCCAGCCGTTGCGGCTGGGAGGGCTTATCCATAAGGTAGAATTGAGGTTGCAGCGGCACGGCTTCCCCCATCACGGCTGGAAGCGCATCCTCATCCGTCGCCTGCGGCGGTTTCGCTTTTGGCTGGAGCGGCGCGAGGCAGCCCGCCGCGTGCCCCCATGGCCCCAGGGCCGGTGAGTTACCCGCCTATGCTTGCCACATGGGTGGGGGCTTTTTTGCTGTGGCCCCTGTCGGGCCTCCGCTTAGACCATCAGCCTGTGTATTGAGGAAGTGTATGCGTCTGGGACAAAACCCCGTCAAAGTGGCCCGTCCGCCCCTGCCACCGCCCCAAGAGGTGACCGTGGTGGTGGTCAGTTTCATCCCCTACCTCAGCGGCTACTTCGAGCGTAGCTTGGAGGTGCTCCAAATCAGCTTGGAGAGCCTGTGGACCAACACCCGCGTTCCCTTCGACCTGCTGGTTTTCGACAATGCCAGTTGCCCTGAGGTGCGGGACTACCTGCTTCAGGAACATCAGGCCGGGCGCATTCAATACCTGGTGCTCTCCGAGAAAAACGTGGGCATTCCGGGGGCCTGGAACTTCGCCTTTCAGGCTGCGCCGGGCAGGTATGTGGCCTTTGCCGACTACGACATTTACTTCTACCCCGGCTGGCTGAAGGCCCACCTGGAGGTGCTGCGCACCTTCCCCAAGGTGGGTATGGTCACGGGCACGCCCATCCGACCGCCGGTGGAGATTTCGTCCAGCACCCTGGCCTGGGCCGAAGCCGACACCGAAGCTACCTTAGAGCGGGGCGTGTTGCAGGCCTGGGAGGATTACCGCGCCCATGTGCTCAGCCTGGGCTTCAGCGAGGAGAAGGCCGAGCGCACCTACCGCGAGAGCGAAGACATCCGTCTGCGCTACCGGGGCCAGGAGGTCTTCGTCGGTGCCGGGCACTTTCAGTTTGTGGCACCCAAAGCGGTGCTTCAGGAGGTGCTGCCCCTGCCCCTGCGCCATGCCATGGGGGACGAGCGGGAGTTGGATCGCCGTATCAACGCGAAAGGCTATCTGCGCCTGTGCTTGCCCCGCCGTTATGTGCAGCATATCGGGAACGTGCCTTCGCCGGAGATTCTGGCCCTGGCCGGACGCCAAGTCCCGGCCCGGACGCCAGAGGGCGGGCACCGTTCCCGCAGGTGGCTCTACACCCTGGCGGATTTCCCCTGGGTGCGTCGGCCCCTGCTGTTTCTCTACAACCACATCTTCCAACTGTACTACAAACGGGTGAGTGAGTGAGATGAGCACGCCGCGAGTGATGATCAGCGCCGACCACGGTCTGGCCGTGGTATACTTTTTGCAGAGCGGTGTAGTGCCGCGCCTGTTGGAGGCGGGCGTGGAGGTGGTGTTGCTCAGCGACGATGCCCTGGTCGACCGTCTCCGGCAACGCTTTGGCCGTCCGGGCCTGATTTTTGAGGGATTACGCCTGGAGCAGGCCAAACGCTACTTCCGCGAGGAGGCGTACCGCTTGCAGTGGTGGCTGGACTTCTTCCGCCGGGCCGGAGCCTCGAACCGCATCAATTTGGAGGCGGTGGAAAGTTACATTCGTCAGGTGGAGTACGAGGCCCACGCCCGCCGCAAGCGGCTGATGCCTTTCGCTAAAGCCGTGGTGGGCGTGTTACGCCGCAGCCGGGCCGCCCGGCAGGCGTTGGGGCGGCTGCAGCGCCGCTTTACCCCCCACCTGTACAATGACCTGTTCGCCCGCTACCGCCCCGATTTGGTCATCGCCGCCACGCCCGGCTGGCGCTACGACCGCTACCTGCTGCGTGACGCCGCCGCCCAGGGCATCCCCACCGCTGCGGTCATCGTGGGCTGGGATAATTCCAGCAGTTACAGCCTGCCCGGCGCGCCGGTGGAGCACATCACCTGCTGGTCGGAAATCCAGAAAGAAGAACTAGTTCTGGGGTCGGATTGGCCTCCTGAGCGGGTCCACATCGGCGGGATCCCGTCGTACGATGGCTATTTCCTGCGGCAGTGGGTCATGCCTCGTGGGGAATACTTCCGCCTCCACGGACTGGATCCCGACCGCAAGTTGATAGCCTATGCCTGCAGTTTCGTGACCTTCTCCCCCAACATCCAGAACATTGAGGCCCTGGCCCGCCTGGTGGCCGAGGATCGCCTGGACTTCCCTGCCCAACTGTTGGTGCGCCTGCACCCCAACCACTTCATGGATCGTGTGCCCCGGTTCGCCCGTGAGCGGGAGCAGATTCTGTCCCTGGCGCGGGAGTATCCGCATGTGCACGTGGTCGAGCCGGTGCCTTTGGGTGGTTCGTTGGGCTACTATTCGGGCGAGGATATGCCGGAGAAGTCCTCGATGATGGCCCATGCCGATGTGTTCACCACCGTGTACTCCACGATGGTGGTGGAGACAGCCATCCACGATACGCCGGTGGTGAGCGTGTGCATTGACCACCCGGAAGGGTGGCCGGGGCACTTCTCGCTGCGCCTCTCGGAAATTGGAGGCTGGCCTACCCATTCGCGCTTTCGGGCGTCGGGCGCAGGCAAGGTAGTGTACGACGAAGCCGGGTTACAGGCCGCGCTCAACGAATACCTGCACCACCCCCAGGCCGAAGCCGAAGCACGACGAGCCTTCATCCGCCGCGAGTGCACCTACACCGACGGCAGCGCTGGTCGCCGCACCGCCGACTTCTTCCTGTGTTTGTTGAGATAGACACGGATGACACGGAGTGCGCGGGTGGACACGGATTTTTGGAGGATTTTTGGAGTGCGGCGCCCTGGCGCTGCTTTGATGGGAATAGACCAGAAATGACGGATAGAGGAAGGCTCCCATGCGCTTCTTGATTGCCGGTTTGGGCTCCATCGGTCGCCGCCATTTGCGCAACCTGCTGGCCCAGGGCCAGCAGGACATCGTGCTCTACCGCACCCACCATAGCACGTTGCCCGATGATGAATTGGCCCGGTTTCCCACCGAGACCGATTTACAGCGGGCGTTGGAGCGCTACCGCCCTGACGCGGTCATCGTAGCGAATCCCACGGCGTTGCACCTGGAGGTGGCGGTTCCGGCGGCGCGGGCCGGGGCCCACCTGCTGCTGGAGAAGCCCGTTGCCCACACGCTGGAAGGGATGGACGCCTTGCGTCAGGCCGTGGCCGAGGGGGGCGTGCGGGTGTTGGTGGGGTTCCAGTTTCGCTTTCACCCCACGTTGCGTCGGGTAAGGGCCTGGCTGGCCGAAGGGGCGGTGGGGCGTCCCTTGTTCGTGCGGGCGCATTGGGGCGAGTACCTGCCCGACTGGCACCCCTGGGAGGACTATCGCCAGAGTTACGCCGCCCGCGCCGATTTGGGCGGTGGTGTGGTGCGCACCCTGTGCCATCCTTTGGATTATCTGCGCTACGTGTTGGGGGAGGCAGAGGTCACATGGGCCTCCACCGGCCACCTGAGCGACCTGGAACTGCAAGGGGTGGAGGATACCGCTGAAATCGCCTTGCGCTTTGCGGGCGGTGTCTGGGGCAGCGTGCACCTGAACTACCATCAGCGGCCCCCGGCGCATTGGCTGGAGGTGTTGGGCACCGAGGGCACCATCCATTGGGATTACCCCACCGGCGAGGCGCGGCTCTGGCGGGCAAGCACGCAAACATGGGAGACGGTGGCCCTACCTGAGGGGTGGGAGCGCAACGATATGTTCCTGGCCGAGATGGCGCATTTCCTGGCCGTGGTGCGCGGCGAGACCGAGCCGGTGTGCACATTAGAGGATGGCATTCGAGCGTTGGAACTGGTGTTGGCGGCGTTGAGGTGACCGACTCGTTTGAGATGACGGGGTGAACACGCGATGTTTGTGGTGCTCTCGGGGTTTGTGATCGGCTTCTTGTTGGGGCTTACCGGTATTGGGGGTGGGGCGCTGATGACGCCGTTTTTGATTTTGGTCATGGGGCTCCACCCGGTTACGGCCATTGGCACCGATTTGGTTTTTGCTTTTGTCACGAAGTCGGCCAGTGCGGTACAGCATCGCCTGCAGCGCACCGTGTGGCTGCAACCGGCCTTTTTCCTTTCGCTGGGGAGCGTGCCCACCTCAATCCTGGCGTCTTGGTTTGTGGTCACTCAGGTGAAAAATCGTGGCTGGGTGGAGCAGACCCTGCCCCGGCTTCTGGGAGGAATGCTGGTTGTAGTGGCTGTGCTGGTGGCCGCGCGGGCCCTGGGATGGATTAAGGCCCGTGGAGGGGAGCACAAAGAACGATGGCCGACCTGGTGGCAGAATGTGTTACTGGGCGTCGCGTTGGGGTTGTTGGTGGGGGTGACCTCCGTAGGCAGTGGTACGTTGTTGGTGGCCATACTTTTGCTGTTTTTTGTGGTACCTCCAGAGCACCTGGTGGGGCTCAATGTGTTGGTAGGGGCTGGGTTGGCTTTTTTCCCGGCCCTGACTTATGCCTATCATGGGTATGTGAAGTGGGTTTTGTTGGGACAGATTCTGGTTGGTGCACTTCCTGGCACCGTCTTAGGTGCGCGTTTGGTGACCAGAGCGCCTACCAAACCCCTTCGACTTTTTCTCAGTTGTCTGGTATGCTTGGCAGGTCTGAGGTTGTGGATGGGTGCAGGATAGAGGAGTGGTAGGCCTCTATGACAAAAACCTGGAAAGAGAGGTAGGAGAATGATGTTGCATTCCAATAATCATTTCTGGCAAATCCCCCCGCATGGGGGGAATCTGATGGACCGGGTGTTGCGCGGCAGTTTGCGCGAAGCAGCCCGTGAGAAAGCCCAAAATCTGCCCAAAATCGCGCTTTCACGGACCAATCTGGCCGATTTGGAAATGATCGCGGTGGGCGCGTACAGTCCGCTGACCGGCTTCCTGCGACGGGAAGATTACGAGCAGGTGGTCGCGGAAATGCGTCTGAGCAGTGGCCTGGTATGGCCGATCCCGGTGACTTTGGCGGTTGATGAGACAATGGCTCGCTCGTTGCGCGAAGGCCAGGAAATTGCCTTGTGTGAGGGCGAGCGCCCCTTGGCGATTATGCTGATCGATGAGATTTATCCTTACGATAAACGACAAGAGGCGTGGGAGGTTTATCGTACTACCGAAGAAGCCCATCCCGGGGTGGCCCGCCTTTATGCCCAGGGAGATTATCTGGTGGGCGGCGATTTCTGGCTCTTCGACTGGCCCACGGCCACCGCGACGGAGTTCCCTGACCTCCGCTACACCCCGGCCCAAACGCGCCGGATGTTTGCCGAGCGAGGCTGGCGGCGGGTGGTGGGGTTCCAGACCCGGAACCCTATTCACCGCGCGCACGAATACATTCAAAAGACCGCGCTTGAGGTGGTGGATGGCCTTTTCCTGCATCCCCTGGTTGGCGAAACCAAGAAGGATGACATCCCCGCCGAGGTGCGTATTGCCAGTTACCGCGTTGTGCTGGAGACCTACTACCCCAGGGAGCGGGTGCTGTTGGGGGTGTTCCCCGCGGCGATGCGCTACGCTGGCCCGCGGGAGGCCATCATGCACGCCCTGGTCCGGAAGAACTATGGGTGCACCCATTTCATCGTGGGACGCGATCACGCCGGGGTAGGTAATTACTATGGCACTTACGACGCGCAGCGTATCTTTGACGAATTTCCGCCTGAGGACATTGGAATTACCCCGTTGTTCTTCGAACACGCTTTCTACTGCCGTGAGTGCGGTGCAGTGGTGACGGCCAAGACCTGCCCCCACGGCAAAGAGGCCTGGCTGTATCTCTCAGGCACGCAGGTGCGGGCGATGTTGGCGCGTGGTGAGGCCCCGCCGCCTGAGTTCACACGGCCGGAGGTCAGTCAGGTGTTGATTGAAGGGTTGCAGCGTCAATAGGCTTGATCAACGCGCCCCCTGAGGTCCGGGGTGGGTCTTGAAGTTCCA
Source organism: Anaerolineae bacterium (assembly GCA_011176535.1). NCBI lineage: Bacteria > Bacillati > Chloroflexota > Anaerolineae > Anaerolineae bacterium. The sequence continues at coordinate 7,488 of DUEP01000069.1, forward strand.
GACTGGGCTGAGCCCCGTTGACCGTGCCTTTCTCTTGGGAGAGGCGTTTCACTGCGCGGTTTCAATCTATTCTCAAATCGAAATGGAGGTCGTTACGATGGAGCATACTGGTTTCACGGTTTGGTTCACCGGCCTTTCGGGGGCTGGAAAGTCTACCATTGCCAATGCGCTGGCTAAAGAGTTGCGGGCGCGAGGCATGAAGGTAGAGGTTTTGGACGGGGATGTGATCCGTACCAACCTGAGCAAGGGGTTGGGCTTTTCCAAAGAGGATCGGGATACCAATGTGCTGCGCGTGGGTTGGGTCGCCGAAGTGCTCAGCCGGAACGGCGTGGCCGTGTTGTGCGCGTTGATTTCCCCTTATCGGGAGACGCGCAACAAGGTGCGAGAGCGTGTTCAGAATTTTGTTGAGGTCTATGTGAACGCGCCACTGGAAGAGGTCATCCGACGGGATGTGAAGGGGCTATACAAAAAGGCGTTGGCCGGGGAAATCAAGAACTTCACTGGCGTCTCGGACCCTTATGAGCCGCCGGAGAACCCCGAGGTGGTGTGTAACACCGCCGAAGAGACGCTGGAAGAAAGCGTGCAGAAGGTGCTGGACTATTTGGAGCGTCGGGGCTGGTTGTTGCCCAGACCCGATGGACAGGGCGTGCAGGATATCCATCGACAGAAGGTCCCATGACAGGAAAGACGATTTTCTCGCTGTTCGACTTGACCGAACGGGTGGCCCTGGTTACCGGTGGGGCAGGCTTGCTGGGTGAGCAGTTCTGCCGTACCCTGGCCGCGGCCGGGGCGGCGGTGGCCGTTGTGGATCTCAACGCCCAGGGCGCCGAAAAGGTGGCCGAGGCTATCCGGGCTCACGGCGGCCGTGCGGCTGCTTATGCGGTGGACATCACCGACCTGGAGGCCGTGCGCTCCGCCGTGGAAGATATCGTGGCCCGTTGGGGGCGGCTGGATATCCTGGTCAACAGCGCGGCCCTGGACCCCAAGGTGAGCGCCGAGGGCCGGGTGCAGGCGGCCGGGGCTTTTGAGGATTTTCCTCTGGACATCTGGCGGCAGGCTCTGGAGGTCAATCTCACGGGGATGTTCCTGGTCACTCAGGCCGCCGTGCGCCCGATGAAGGCCCAAGGTAAGGGGAGCATCATCAACCTTTGCTCCACTTATGGCCTGGTAGGCCCAGATCAGCGAATTTATCAGAAGCCCGTCCAGCCGCCTCAATACAAGCCGGTGTATTACACGGTGACCAAGGCCGCCGTGCTGGGCTTTACGCGTTATCTGGCTACCTACTACGCGGGCACCCAGATTCGCGTCAACGCCCTCACGCCGGGCGGAGTGTACAACGAACAGGATGAGGAGTTCGTGCGCCAGTACAGCGCCCGGACCGTGTTGGGCCGCATGGCGCGCAAGGACGAGATGAACGGGGCTTTGCTCTTCTTGGCCTCGGATGCCTCTTCCTACATGACAGGCGCCAATCTGGTGGTGGACGGCGGCTGGACGGCATGGTGATGTGCGTATGACCGAGGTTTTGGCGCTTATCCCCGCGCGGGGTGGCTCCAAGTCTATCCCGCGGAAGAACATCAAGCCCTTTCTGGGCTATCCGTTGCTGGCGTATAGCATCGCTGCGGGTCTGCAAGCCGAGACGGTGACGCGGGTCGTCGTTTCCACCGACGACGAAGAAATCGCTGCCGTGGCCCGTGAATACGGAGCCGAGGTGCCTTTTCTGCGCCCGGCTCACCTGGCGCAAGACGCCACCCCTGACCTGCCCGTGTTTGTCCATGCCTTGCAGTGGCTGGCCGAGCACGAGGGGTTTCGCCCCGAGGTGGTGGTCCAGTTGCGGCCCACGACGCCTGTGCGCCCGCCGGGGATGGTGGACGAGGCCGTCCGCCTGCTGCTCAGCCGTCCGGAGGCCGATTCGGTGCGCGGCGTGGTGCCCTCGGGACAGAACCCCTACAAGATGTGGCGCATCGCGCCCGACGGCACCATGCGCCCGCTGCTCGACCTGGAGGGCGTAGCCGAACCGTACAACGCGCCGCGCCAGAGCCTCCCGCCCACCTACTGGCAGACGGGACACATTGACGCCATCCGCGCCCGCACCCTTTTGGAAAAGGGCTCCATGAGTGGCCAGGTGATTTTGCCTTTGGTGCTGGACCCGGCCTACACGGTGGATCTGGATACCCCGTTGGACTGGCTGCGGGCTGAGAGCCTGGTGCGGACCTTAGGGTTGTCCATGGTCTGGCCGGGAAAGCCCAAACGCCCCTGGCCCCGGCAGGTGCGCTTGCTGGTGCTGGACTTTGACGGCACGCTGACCGACAACCGCGTATGGGTGGACGAGACCGGCCGAGAGATGGTAGCCGCCCATCGGGGAGATGGCATGGGCATCGCGTTGATCCGCCGGGCCGGGGTAGAGGTGGTCATCCTCTCCACGGAGCGCAATCCGGTGGTGGCGGCGCGGGCGCGCAAACTGGGCGTGCCCGTCTTCCAGGGCGTGGAGGATAAGCCTACGGTGTTGCGCCGTTTGTTGGCCGAGCGCGGGGTGCCCGCCGAGCAGGTGGTTTATGTGGGCAATGATGTAAACGATGTGCCTTGTTTCCCGCTGGTAGGCTTTGCCGCGGTGCCCGCCGATGCTCATCTAAAGGCCAAACGCGCCGCCGATGAGGTGCTCCGTCAACGGGGTGGGCGTGGCGCCGTGCGGGAGATCTGCGACCGCATCCTGCAACAAAAGGAGCAGCCCGGGGGGTAAATCGTCCCTGGTCGTTGGTGCAAGAATGGGGTACAATTCCAACCCCTGGGATCGGTCTGGGTGCCGGTTCAGGGGTTGTTTATGTTTTGTTTTCTTTGGAGGTGATGTATGGCTGGGGAAGTGAAAATCGGTGATCGTCTGGTAGGCGATGGTCACCCCACCTATATCGTGGCCGAGATTGGCATCAACCACAACGGCAGTGTGGACATCGCCAAGTTGCTCATTGATGCGGCCATCAAAGCCGGAGTGGACGCGGTCAAGTTCCAGAAGCGCACTCCGGAGATTTGCACCCCGCGGGAGCAATGGGACAAGATGCGCGAGACGCCCTGGGGCTACATTCGCTACATCGATTATCGCCACAAAGTGGAGTTCGGCCAGGACGAATATCAGGAGATTGACCGTTATTGCAAGGAAAAGGGTATTACCTGGTTCGCCTCGGTGTGGGATACGCCCTCGGTGGATTTCCTGGAGCAGTTCGATCCGGTGGCGTACAAGATCCCCTCGGCGGCGCTGACGGACCATGAACTCTTGCGGCATGTGCGGGCCACGGGGCGCTTGGTGATTCTTTCCACCGGTATGTCCACCATGGAGCAGATTCGCGAGGCTGTGAAGGTGTTGGGCACCGAGAACCTGGTCCTGATGCACGCCACCAGCACTTACCCCTGCGAGCCGGATGAACTCAACCTGCGCATGATTCAGACCCTGAAGGAGGAGTTCCCCGAGGTGCCTATCGGATATTCAGGCCATGAGGTGGGGCTAGTGACCACCGCCGTGGCTGTGGCTCTGGGCGCTTGCATGGTGGAGCGGCACATCACCCTGGACCGGGCCATGTGGGGCAGTGATCAGGCGGCTTCAGTGGAACCAGGGGGCTTCCAGAAACTGGTCAAGTACATCCGGGTCACCGAGCGCGCCTTGGGCGACGGCGTAAAGCGAGTGTATGACTCCGAGATCCCGGCGATGAAGAAGTTGCGGCGGGTAGGGCTGCCGTAGGGTGTGCGATGAGCGTAGGTGAAGCGCTACGTGGCAAAGCAGTTGGAGCCGTAGCGCGGGCACGGCTGGCACGGCTGGCGCAGGCGGTGGTCAGGCAGGCGCCGCAGCCCCATGGCGCTCCTGTGGTGTTCTTCAACGCCTCCACGCGCCTTTGGGGCCTGAGCCAAAATGCGGCTTTTCAATGGCTGACGGCCTGGAGCCTGCGCTTGCAAGGCGTGCCGGTGGTGCAGTTCGTTTGCCAGGCTGGGATGCCGCGTTGTGTGTTGGGCACAGACCCCGACCGTCTCCATCAGCCGCCACCGTGCGACTTGTGTCAGGCCTGGTCGCGACGTCTTTATCGCGGCCTGCCGGTACGGGGCTTCGCCTACACCCCCGATGCGGACCTGGATGTGGCGCTGGAGGCGCAATCCGTCACCGCGTTGGAGACCTTTGTCCATCGCGGCGTGCCTTTGGGGGCGTTGACCCTGCCTTCGGTGCGCTGGCGGCTGCGCCGCCACAATCTACACGATGACGAAGCGACCCGTGCGCTGTACCGGGATTTCATCCGCGGGGCCTGGCAGGTGGCCCGTGCTTTCGGTGTTTTGCTGGATGAGGTGCAGCCCCAGGCGGTGGTTGTATTCAACGGCCAGTTCTTCCCCGAGGCCACGGCGCGCTGGGTGGCGCAGCAGCGCGGTGTGCGGGTGATCACCCATGAAGTGGGTTTACGCCCGCTGACCGCTTTCTTCACCGAGGGCGAGGCCACGGCTTATCCCATCTACATCCCCGAAGATTTCGACCTTACCCCCGAACAAAACACCCGTCTGGATGCCTATCTCAGCCGTCGTTTCCAGGGCGACTTCACCATGGCCGGGATTCGGTTTTGGCCCGAAATGCGCGGTCTGGATGCGGCCTTTTTGGAACGCGCCGCTCGCTTTCGGGGCATCGTCCCGGTGTTCACCAATGTTGTCTTTGACACCAGCCAGCCCCATGCGAATACGCTGTTTCCCCACATGTTCGCCTGGCTGGATGCCCTCCTCGACCTCATCCGCGTCCATCCCGACATCCTTTTCGTCATTCGCGCGCATCCCGATGAAATGCGCCCCGGCAAGGCGGCGCGCGAAAGCGTGCGCGACTGGGTGGAGTCGCGCGCTGTGCAGTCGCTACCCAACGTACACTTTGTGGACGCCCAGGAGTACCTCAGTTCGTATGATCTCATCCGCCGGGCCAAGTTTGTCATGGTGTACAACTCCACCATCGGGCTGGAGGCTACCCTGTTAGGGAAGGCGGTGGTCAGCGCCGGCCGGGCGCGTTACACGCAATACCCCACGGTGTACTACCCCGCTTCGGTGATGGCTTATCTGGATCTTGTTGAGCGATTCTTGAACGCCCCTGGGGAGATCCCCGCCCCGGGGGGGCATCGCCGCCATGCCCGCCGGTTTTTATATTACCAACTCTACAAAGTGTCCCTGCCTTTTGAGGCGTTTCTGGAACCCTATCCCCGGCAGCAGGGATATGTCCGGTTGAAGTCCTTTCCCGTGGAACACCTGCTCCCCGAGTATTCGGAAACGATGCGTGTGCTGCGGGAGGGGGTGTTGTCAGGCGCGCCGTTTGTTTTACCCGAATAAGGCTTATGGAGGGAAGGATGTCCCCTGGGCGACATCACGATCCATACGAGAAAGAAAGTCCACACCTGCTTGCCTTTTCCGTGCTCGTCGCTGGGGTGATGGCGTTGATCCTTGGCGTGCACAGCTATCTGGCCCTCACCCCGGCCAATTCTTTTTTGGACTGGTTTCATTTCGACGATGCTTTCTATTACTTCAAGACGGCTCAAAACATTGTAGCCGGGCGCGGAGTGACTTTTGACGGCACGGGGTCAACCAATGGCTTTCATCCTTTGTGGATGCTGCTGCTTTTGCCCCTCTTTGCGGTGAGCCGGGGCGACGGCATCCTGGCGTTGCGTTTAGTGCTGGTACTGGAAGGGCATTTTGCGCAATGGGTGTCTCGGGCGTACCCCCGACATAACGAGCATCTTCACCTTTACCTTTTTCAGGCGGAGTGGGTTGAAACACATACCGAGCCAGGGGCTGTGATCGGGGCCACAGGCTCGGGTGCTTTGGGATATTTTGTCCAGGGTCGTCAGGTGATCAATTTGGATGGGTTGATTGGCACCCCAGCTTATCTTCATGCATTGGAGGAGGGGCGAGGTGTGGCGTATTTGCAGGCCCGTGGGTTGCGTTATGTTGTTGGCGCTTTTTAGCTGACCAAGTTCAACCCTTATCGCGAGGTGTTTGCCAATCGCCTGGATACAGTTGCCAAGTATCGTTACGATGAAGTCGAAGTTTCATTGTTTCGCTTTTTTTCTGTGAGGTTGGCTATGAAGATCGTTGATTTATGGATGATTGTTGACGAACGATTGCGTTGGCTACGCTGGCGCTGGCGACGCCTTCAGGTGGCCAACCGTTGGGGAACGGAGGCGTTGGCCGGCGCACCGCGTTTGTTTGGTAATGCTATACCTAAGGCGGGGTCGCACTTGCTTCATCAAGTGCTGTTAGGCTTCGCTGCTATTGGCCCTTTTGTCGACCCTGGTATGCCCCCTGTGAATCGTGACGTGGCGAATCGAAAGAGAGATCAGAAAGGTATTTTAGCTCAACTATCTGCGATGCAGCCAGGTGATATCCGTTATGGGTATTTGGTGGCA
>DUEP01000070.1 GCA_011176535.1 Anaerolineae bacterium
CAAAGACGATGGGGCTGGCCTCGTCGCGGGTCTTGTACATGCGATCCACGGTGAAGCCCGCGTCTTCCAGGGCGTTGGAGAACATGTCACCGATTTCCTTGTTCTTCCACAAATCGGTGCGGATGATGAAGTGGACCACAACAGGCTCGCCGTCCTTGTACCACTTCCCATCCTTCATCTCAGCGCCCAGGGCCTGCATGCGCTCGGCGATGATGGCCTTGCCCTTTTCGGGGTTGTAGCGGTACTTGGCCTCCAGGGCCTTCATCGTGTCAATAACGTTCACATACTCGGGCAAGTTCACGGACAGGGCCGTGTACTTCGGATAGGCCAACCCGCCGTGAATTTCCTTGGCTGCATATTCACGATCCAGCAGATAGTGCAAGGCCTCGCGAATTTGCTGGTCCGTGAAGGGGTTCCAGCCATTCTGGAACTCGGTGGGGTTCACATGGATATCCACCAACGTGCCGGTGACCGCCGCAGCGGCTTCCAGATTCGGATCGTTGAGCACCTCGTTGTAGGTCTTCGGATCGTGGAGCACCTCGTTGTAGGTCTCCCGATCCACCAGGGTGTCGGCGTAGATATCCACATCCCCGGTCTTCAAGCGGGCAATGGCCTGTTCCTGGTCAAAGGTGGAGACGACCACCTCATCCACCCAGGCTCCCGTGTGCGGAGACAAAGTGGGAGTAATAGTAACGGTATGTGTGTCAGTAGGTTTTCCCATGGTGGGGACGGTGGCTTGCAAAGTAAGTTGATGCTGCTTCTGCCAGAAAACTCCACCAATCAGTCCGGCTAGCAGGAGGACCAGACCCAATCCGGCCCAAAGCCAGGCCTGCCTCCGGAGGCGGGAATGTCTATCCCTGCTGGCCGGCTTGCGCATGCGGGACCCGGCCGCCGACGAGGCGCTTGGCGGCTGGGCAGAGGCCACCTCCATGCCCTGGCCAATGGTGGGGCGTCTTCCTCGGACGGAAGCCCCGAGGCGGGATCGAGCCTGGCCGAGGGGGGGGCGGCGCTCGGCTTCCCTCTTTTCCCCGAGTGCCATTCCCTGTACCAGCGCCCGTTCCATGGCCGCCTTCATCTCGGCCATGCTCCCATACCGCACCGCCGGGTCCTTCGCCAGCGCTTTGAACAAAATCCGCTCCACCGCCTCCGGCAGGTCGGGCACGAACTGCCGCGGCCGCGGCAGCGGGTCGCTGACATGCTTGAGCACCACGGCCATCGGCGTGTCCGCCGTGTAGGGCTTGCGCCCCGTCAGCATCTCGTACAGCACCACGCCTAAGGCGTACACATCCGTAGGCGGCCCCACCTTCTTGCCCAGCCCCTGCTCCGGGCTCATGTACTCCGGCGTGCCCACGCCTACCCCCGTGCCCGTCAGCGTCTGGCCGTCTTCCAGGTCAAGGAACTTGGCGATGCCGAAGTCGGTCAGCATGGGCTGGCCCTTTTCGGTGAGCAGGATGTTGGAGGGTTTGACATCCCGGTGCAGGATGTGGTGCTTGTGGGCGTAGGCTAAGGCATCGGCGATGGGGATCAGCAGGCGCAGGGCGTCCTCCCAGGGCCAGGATTGCCCCAGGCGCCCCTTCAGCGTGCCGCCGGGCAGATAAGGCATGACCAGATAAGGCGAGCCTTCGTGTTCGCCGTAGTCGATGACCGGCACGATGTTAGGATGGGTCAGGCGAGCCAGGGCTTTGGCTTCCCGCTCGAAGCGCTTGAGGATGCGCTCCAGTTGCTCAGGCGGGAAAGCGCCCTTGCGGATGACCTTGATGGCCACCTCCCGCTCTAAGCGGGTGTCGTAGGCTTTGTACACGGTGGCCATGCCGCCCCGGCCCAGTTGTTCCAGAATGTGGTAGCGGCCGAGGTTTTGGCCGATGAGGTCGCTCATGACACTTCTCCTTGAGGCCAGGTTCCTTGCATAATTCCGTTATCCCATGTTGATGGTACGGTCATCGTCCGTAAAGCCCTGGTCGATGGTACGGTCCTCTTCGCTATCCATCGGCTGCACGGCCTCAAAGCGCAGGCGAAGCCGCTTACCCAATTGAATCTCATCGCCATCGCGGAGCAATACACTGGCTTCAATCTGGTGACCGTTGACAAAAGTGCCGTAGGTCGGACGGCGAGGGCGACCGTGTTCGTCTACGCTCACAGCTTCGCTCAGATAGAGCCGTCCATCGCGCTCCTCAATGACCGCGTGCTGCCGGGAAACGGCCATATCGCGGGGAAAGGCGATGTCGTTGGTGGACTTGCGTCCCAGGGTGGTCACGGAGCGGGTGATCTCAAAGCGCTGGTTGACCATTGAGGGGTCTTCGCTTTGCAAGACAACCAGCACGCCCAGCGCTTCGCTGCTGGGAGCCAGAACATCCATGGTGTGTTCCATGTCGGTCTCGACCGCCTGGGGCGCTGCCTGGAGTTTGGCTTCCCACTGGCGAGCGCGCTCGGCCTCCCGGGCCTTACGACGCCGGGCGCCTACCAGAATGAAGACCAGCAGGGCCATGCCAAGCAGACTTATCCCGCCGAGCAGGAAGGGCCCCCAGGGAGAGGCCGTCAGCGTGGCCCACCATGATTTTGCGCTGGCAGGAGCTGCCATCGAAGGGGTGGGGGTCGATATGGCGGTGGGAAGCGGCGTGGGCGTGGGCGGCGGCACGCGATGAATCGTGACGCCGCTGCGCGCCAGTTGGGTCCCGGTCGCGTCTTGAAGTACAGCCTCGATCAGGATGTCCGTCCCCTCAGGGTATCCGGTGGGGTCCCATTCCAGGGTGTAAGGGGGATCGCTGTCTTCTCCGATGGGGGCGCCATTGGCCAGAAACTGCACCTTTTTGATGGAAGCACCCTCGCCTCCCACGGTGATGGCAATGGTCAGGGGCTTATAGGCATTCTCACCATCTTTGGGGCTGTCAAACAGGATGAAGTACGGCAGGGGCGGGAAATCCACCGCGATTTGGGCCTGTTCCTGGATATCCCGATAACGCACTTCCAGGGTCAGGGTGTGGGAGCCACCCCCCGCCTGGGAAGTGTAGCGCAGCACATAGCGGGAGCGTAACTCATCGTTCATCCGGCCAAAGAGGGCGCCGAGTTGGTCGGGTGTGGGGGCGTACTGGGCGCGGGCATGGGTTTCCCTGGCCAGTCGATCCAGCACTTTCTCGCTTACCACATTTCCCAATCCGATAGGGTAAATGGGCACACGATGGGCCGGGTTGGTGGCCAGGGCCAGTACATCTTCCAGAGAATGGGTGCTGCACGGCCGGCCGTTGATTTCATCGACGCCATCCGTGAGCACCAGGATGGCCCGTCGCCCCACCGGCTCGGCGGCCACCATCTGCACGGCCTGGAAGAGAGCGTCATAAAGACAGGTGGCCCCTCCGGGCGTGGGTCGGATGAGTTCCACATTTTGACTGGCCGCCTCATGCTCTTCGGTAAAGTCGATCTGGATAGCCGGGCGCGTGTCAAAGGTGAGTACAGCCACCCGGTCGCCTTCCTTCAAGTTTTGGATGAACTCCACTGCGGCCTCACGGGCGGCTTCGATTTTCTTCCCGGCCATACTGCCGCTGGTGTCCAGCAACACAGCCACGCTGACGGACTCCTCGATCGTGTCCAGCGAGTCCACCGGCACCGGCTGGCCGTCTTCCTTCAGGGTCAGATCATCGGCGGTGAGGCTTTTTATCGGGTTGCCGCCACTGTCCAGAAGAGAAAAGTACAGTTTGACCTGATAGGTAGGCGCACCGGGGTTGGGTTCAGCCACAGCGTCGAAAAGGTTCAACCGAATCTCCCCCTGGGCTGCCACGGTCCGGGCACCCAGCAGGGTAAGAGCAAAGAGTGCGATGATCACCATGGGAAAATGCCAGCGCCTCATCTTTTTTCTCCTTGGATGGGGTGGGCCGCGAAGGGCTCAGTTTCCTCCTGAAGAGGACATTGTTGTGAGCGTCGAGGGGGATGATGATGGTGCGACGGTAAATGTCGTGGTGGGGGTGGGAGATAGCGTCCGGGTGGCCGTCGGAGAGAGGGTGGAGGTTGATGTCGGGGGGGGCGTGGCCGATGGCGTTGGCGTGGCCGTGACCACCACGCCACCTCCTGTCGCACATTGTTCCGCCGTGAGCCCGGACAACCGGAGGGTTTCGCCCGTTTCCAGGGATGTTGCCGTCCCCTGATGGGCCGTCAGAACCTCTTCCACCGGGATACCGAACCGTTGGGCGATGCTCTCGACATCGTCCCCTTCCTGGATATGGTAGAGGCAAAGGTCTGGCAGGCTGAGGGTGGATTCAGGAGCAGGGGGGCTCACCTCTGGCGAGCCGGTTTCCTCTGCTGAGGGAGAGGGCGAGGCCGTTGTCGGCATAGCGGTGAAAGCAGGGGATGAGGACGGGGTGTTCAAGGGAAATGCACCGGGGGAAAGGGGGATTGTGGACGGCGGTGGTTGCGTGAGGATGGGCGTAGGGGATGGTGTGGCGGTGCGCCGGGCCAGGGGCCACCACCCGGCCTGGGCAGCCAGGGCCAACCCTGCAGCCAGAAACACCCCCACGGTCCCTACCGCCAGCGCGATCCGGTCTGCGCGCGGCCGGTGAGCCAGGGCTGTAGAACCGCCGTAGCTAATCGCCGCCACCGTCACATTGTCCGACCCGCCGCGGGCGTTGGCAAAGTCGATCAGGCGTTCCACGATGTCCCGCGGTTCGCCGTAAGCCGCGGCCAGGATGTCCTCATCGTCGGCATATTGGGTCAGGCCGTCGGAGCAAAGCAGAGTCAGATCGCCGGGTTGCAGAGGAATTGGCTTGCTGAGTTCGACCTCTACCTTGGGCCGGGTGCCCACGCTACGGGTGAGCCGGTTGCGCAGTTTGGAGGTGCGGGCCTCTTCAGGGGTCATGGCCCCGGAGCGCACCATCTCTTCCACCACGCTGTGGTCCCGGGTCAGGCGGTAGATGCGCTCGCCGCGGATGAGATAAGCCCGACTGTCGCCCACATGGGCCAGATAGAGGGTGCCCTGGTGGATGGCGGCGGCCACGATGGTGGTGGCCATGCTTTGGTTGTCCTCCAGCGTGCGGCGCGCCTCCTGGTAAATTTCGGCATTGGCTTGCTGGATAAGGCGGCGCAGGCGTTCGGGCGGCGACTCGTCGGGCGAGGCGCAGTAGCCTTCCAGCAAAGTCTTCACCGCGTGCTGGCTAGCGCGTTCGCCGAACTGATGCCCGCCCAGGCCGTCGGCCACCACATACAGCCATCCGCTCTGGCGCGCTTCGCGGGCGTTCCGCGGCGCGTGCCCGCCTACCGCGTCCTCGTTGTTCTCACGCTTGCGTCCAGTATCGGAACGGTAGTAAGCCGTTATCTTGGGCATAAGATCACCTTTCAGTAACAGGACTTACGCGGTTGAGTGTACAGCAAAGGAAATGGAGCAACTACCTACCCGTGATCGACAAGGAGGTTCACAGGTTGGTGAGCGAACAAAGTGCGCAAGGTATGGAAGACAGGCCGCTGCTGCTTGCGGCAGGTGGAGA
>DUEP01000071.1 GCA_011176535.1 Anaerolineae bacterium
GACCTTCTTCTCGAGCAGTGTACGGATGATTGCCGCCGAAACCGGGCCGCGCAGCGGAACAATTGTTCCGCAAGTCCAGGCCCCGCCGGCCCTCGACCTGAGCCTGGTGCAGCAACGTCTGCGCGAGGCCCTACAGCAAAGCCATCGCGTGATCTTCCTGCCCGGCTACTTTCTGCGCTGGGTGCCCCTGCTGGGCACGCGGGCCGCCTGGCTCTATGTGGCCCTGCGGCAGGCCTACTTCCTCTCCTACCGCCAGCCCCACGGCCCGCAAACCCGCCTCACCGGCCAGGCCGTAGAGGTCACCCGCGAGGTCCTGGCCCGCTGGGCCCACCTGACCCCCCGCACCATCAACAACCTGCTTAACAAAAACCTGCTGGCACCCCTGGTGCGGGTGGAGCGCGACCGCCACCTGCAGGCCAACCGCCAGGCGCCCAACCGCTACACCTTCACCGCCGACCTGCCCCTGACCCCCCACGATCGGGCCCGGGTGCTGGCCTCCCTCCACCGCCACGGTTGGCCCGACAACCCCATCACCGCTCTGGCCCGCACCTTAGAGGCCGCGCCCCACGGCCTGATCCCCACCCCGCGCGCCTTCATCCTGGAGCCCAACGAACCGCCCGCGCCCGCCTACCACGCCAGCCTGCGGGATGTGCTGGCCGCCGACCTGCCCGCCAACCTGCCGCCCGAAATCCAGCGCCAGGTGCTCAGCATGGCCGAACTGCTGGAGAGCACCCTGGTCGAGACTTGGGGCAAACTCTTCGTCTCCTGGTACTTCATTCAACACCACCTGCCGCGGTTGGGGCACACCTTCGCCTGGCTCTACCTCACCGCCCGCCACTTGGCCGAGCGCAACGGGCGGGCCGTGGGCCGGGGCTTCCGCCTGCTGGAAACCACCACCGCCGCCGCCGCGGCCTGGGTGGGCATCGAGAAGGTGCGCTATGTGCGAGAACTCATCCCCCCCGCGCCGCTGGACGCCCCCCTCAACCCCCTGGAAGCGCCGCCCGAGGACTTTCTCCGCCGTCTCCCCGGCCGGGGCAGCACCCTCACCTTAGCCGTCCAGACGGTCGAACCCCTGACCCCGGCGGACGAAAAAGCCTACCGCCTGGCCCTGGACACGCTGGGTTCCTGCATCCAACGGCGCGATTTTCACCCTCTGGAAGCCCTCCGCGAGAAGATGCAAGGCGGCAAGCCAGAGCAGGCGTTGGTTTTGCTCCAGGAAAGGCTCTCGACGCCGGCCGCCACCCCGCCGGCGCGCGACATACTCCTGCGCACCGCTGAGGTGCTGGCCATGATTTCCACAGAAACGCCCCTCTTTTCCTCCGGTAACGGCGCGGGTTCTCCCCAGGAGCGCCGAGAACCTCCCGCGGAAGGGCCAAAAACTTCCCCCGGAAGCACCCCAAACTTCCCCCGGAACGACCAGAAAATGCCCCCGGAAGCGCCCCAAACTTCCCCCGACAGCGCCCCAAATTTCCCTCACTTTAACTCAGTAAACCCTTCCTCACCTAAAAGCGACTTAACCTCAACCTATCGAGAACCAACTGACTGGCGCGCTGCGATTACGAAAGGGCCCCGGACAAGCCCAGCAGGGAGTCAGTCAGGCTGGTCCTGGTCCCTTTTGCTGCAAAACCCCCACCTCAACCCCAAAGCAGCCCAGGACCTGCAACAACACCCGCCAGAACATTTCGTCGCCTGGCTGCTCTACGCCTGCACGCAGCGGGCGCGCGGGGTGGAACACCCCCTGGGCCTGGCCATCCACGCCACCCGGCAGGGACGCTCCCCCAGCGGGGCCTTTGAGCGTCTGGCTCGCCTGGGCCCGGCGGCGCTGCAGGACCTGCTCTGGCGGCATCTGAACTACGGCTTCGCCGCCGCGCGGAGCGTGCATCCCGACTGGGAGGCCATGGCCAACTGCTCCCAGGAGATGCTGTTGACTTTGATGGCGTATCTTGCTCTGGAGGCAACATGAGCGACATCCTCAAGGTGTTCACCCTGGAACTCTTCGAAAATTATGTCGAATCTTTTTTGCTGCGTGACGGCGAACTGTACCTGCCCGTGAGGCAGGTGGCCGAAGCCTTAGGGCTGACCTTTTCCCCCCAGTTACGGCGCATGAAACGGGATCCGGTCATCGGCCCCACCCTGCGGAAGGTGAACCCGCCCCCGCCGGAGGGGGAATCCTCCTGGGGTGGGCGGCGCTCGGCCGTAGTTGTTTTCCCCCTGCGCTACTTGCCGGGGTGGCTGATGGGCGTGGAAGTCTCCCGGCTGGAGCCGGAACTCCGCGAGCGCGTCCTGGCGTACAAGCGGGAGATCGCCCAACTGGGGTGGATCGCCTTCCAGGAGCGGTTCCTCCCCCCCGAGGTCCGGGAGTGGATGACCACACCGGGGTAAGAGGGCGCCGGATCCGGTGGGGTGGGTGGGGGCCCCTTTGGCGTGACCTATCCCCCGGGTCTGGTGGCGAAAGGTGCAACATGATGGTCACATCAAGTGAGGGAGTGCAATGGGGCGTTTTATCATCAAATGGCGCAAGGTGACCTTCTACGGGGTGGATGTGCTGCTGGTGGTGGACAACGACCTACGGCCCTACCTGCCGGTGAGCCGTCTGGCGCAGGCCCTGGGATTGAGCCGGCAGGCGCTGCAGAGCCGGATTGGTCGCGACCCGGTGCTGCGCGAGGCGGTGACCTCCCTGGGCCCGCTGCCCGGCGAGCGGGTGGAAGGGCTCCGCGGGGCGGTGCAGTGCCTGGACTTGCGGCGGGTGCCCTACCTGTTGGGCGGGATCGACCACGAGCGGGTGAAGCCGGCGCTGCGGGAGCAGGTCATCCGCTTCAAGCGCGAGTTCTACGAGTTCGCCTGGGCGGCCTATCGCAACCTGATCCTGCCCGAAGAGTTCCGCGCCGAGTTCGCCGACCGGCATCTCGCCCCTGAGGAGGCTGAGGTGTACGCCGCCCTGGGTGCCTCGGTGCGCCGTTTCTTCGAGACGATGGAGAAGCGGCTGAGCGCCCTGGAGGCCCGTCTGCAGCCGGAGTTGGACGCGGCCCAGGCGCAGCATGTCCAGGAGATGGTCCGGGCCCTGGCCAGGGCCCTGGACCCCCAGCGGGCCAAGCAGCGGGAGACCTACGCGCTGATCTACGGCGCGTTGAAGAAGCAGTTTCGGGTGCCGTCGTATCGCAACATCCCGGCGAGGCGCTACGAGGAGGTGGTGCGCTATCTGGCCGAGTGGTATCAGCGAGTGGTGCCCGGCGACTTGCCCCCCTTGTTCCGCCCGCGAAAGGGGCTGTGGTAGGGATTTTACAGGCTTTTTACAACGGGCTGACGCCTTCCTTGCAGGCCAGGGGTAGGATGAAAGCGCCGAAAGGCAAACCCCTTGGACAAAACTGGAGGTGCACCATGGGACGCAAAGGATTGTGGACCATCCTGGCCGTGCTGGCGTTGGCCATGATGAGTGTGAGGACGGCCCTGGCCGCCCCGGCGATAAACGAGCAGCGACCGAATCGCGCGGGAATGCGCGTTTATGGGCAGGTGACGGCCATCGGCGATGGGCAGTTCACGCTGCTGCTCAGCGATGGCCGGGAGGTGACGGTGCGGGTCGATGAGCAGACCCGCTTCCGTCAGGCGGGTGGCGGCGAAGCCACCTTTGGCGACCTGACGGTCGGGCGTTGGGTGGCGGGCGTCGGACGCCCCACGGACCAGGAGGGCGTGTTCCTGGCCCGCGTGGTGGTGCTGCTCCCCGAGGACTTTGACCCCTCCCAGCGCCTGGGCGCCCGCGCAGCCGGTCGGGTGGTGCGCGTGGACGCGGAAGGCGGGACCTTTGTGCTGGACACCCGCCAGGGCGAGGTGACGGTGGCCGTGAACGAAGCGACTCGCTTCCGTGGCATCGCCTCGCTGGGCGATCTGCAGCCGGGGATGTTCGCCGCCGCCGCGGGGGAGAAGCAGGACGACGGCACGCTGCTGGCGCGGGTCGTGGGGGCGCGGGAAGGCAAGCGCCAGGTGCAGCGCTTCGCCGGTGAGGTGACGGCGGTGGACACCGGCGCCGGCGCCTTTGCCCTGCGCACCCGCAGCGGCGAGACGGTGAACTTCAGCGTCACCGAGAAGACCCGCTATCAGGGCAAAATCCAGGGCCTGGGCGACCTGCAGCCCGGGATGGCCGCCGTGGTCGGCGCGACCCGGGGCGACAATGGCCGCTGGACAGCCCTGTTCGTGGCCGCTGGCCCCCGGCCCGAGGTGCAGCGCTTCGTGGGCCAGGTGATGGCGGTGAACCCCGCTGCGGGCCAGTTGACCCTCAAGACGCGTGAGGGGCAAGAGGTCATCTTCGCCACCACCGAACGTACCCGCTATCGCGGCGTGCAGGGGCTGGACGAGGTGCAGCCGGGCATGGCGGCGCTGGTCACCGCGGCCGAGGTGGACGGACGCTGGGTGGCCCTGGCCGTGGCGGCAGGGCGCAAGCCGGCCGACGCCCGGCGGTTCGTTGGGGTGGTCACCGCGGTGGGCGAGCACGAGTTCACCCTGAATACGCAGGGCGACGGTCAGGTGACCCTGCAGGTGAACGACCAGACCCGCTTCAGGGGTATCTCTGGGCTGGGCGACCTCAATCCGGGCATGAAGGCCATCGCTCTGGCCCGTCCCGGCAAGGACGGAGGATGGGTGGCCCTGGCGGTGGGCGTCCGACTGGAAGGGCGGGGCGGCGGTCATCAAGGCGGACCGGGCCGCGTGCGCCTGCTCGGTCAGGTAGAGGCGGTGAGCGGCAACGCGTTGACCCTGACCGCCCACGGCGGGCAGAGCGTCACCGTGACGGTCACCGGGCAGACCCGCTTCCGCGGCATCGGCGGCCTAAGCGACCTGCAGCCGGGGCAGAAGGTGCTGGTGGTGGCCGCGAAAGGGGACGGGCAGTTGCAGGCGTTGCTCGTGGCGGCGCGACCAGGGCCGTAGCGGCACGACTCGGGTGATGGTGAACCTGCCGGCCCTCGGAGTCCTTCTCCGAGGGCCAGTTTCGTATAGCCGAAGGTGATGGTAATTGGAAGGTAGAGAGAGGATGTCTGCGTGCAGGAGTACCAAGCCATGTCAGGGTTGGCTTGCTTGTGGGTGTGCACCCCTATCACAAACCTCGAGAACACTGAGTTGCTTCTATGAAGATGGCCTGTATGTCGCGCATTTCCCTCGAGGCGTGGCATTGTTTGGGTCTCCGGGGGCTTTGGGGATGATACCGCCGCGCGTCATTCCTTCACCCATACCCCACCCAACCCCAGGTATCCATCCCTCGACCAAGGCCTCCCCTCGACGGGCTGCGCCCCATCGCCGTCCCGGACCGCCGGCACCATCCCTGCCCCTTCCGGCACATCCACCTCCCCCAGGAGGCTACCGCCGGATGTTAGAAGAACTCCAACAACCGTTTCAGCGTACACCTCCATGCTTGCCTCCCAGTTCCGGGTGGAGCCGCAGCCAGCGACGCATCAGCGGGACCAGCAGGTCCCAGCGCCCGGACGGATCCTGGGCCACCAAATCCCGGGTCCTGAGATACTTCAGCGCCTCCTGCAGGGCGTCGGAGGAAAGGCCCGTCGCGCGGGCCAGCTCCTGCTTGGTCATCGGCCCGGCGGCCAACGCCC
>DUEP01000072.1 GCA_011176535.1 Anaerolineae bacterium
ATCCAGCGTCAGGTGAGCGCGGGCAGCCTGGGCACGCCGGGCGGGCGACAGCGGGGCAATGGCTTGTTCCACCTCGGCGGGGGGGTAGCCCCAGCGCAGGTCCAGCGCCGTGGCTGAGGGTTGTTCCGGCTGGTTGCCCACCTGGGCCAGCAGGCTCATCCAGAAGAGCGAGGCCAGCGCCAGGGCGAGCAGCACGGGCCATCGCGCAGTGCGTTGCAGAAAGCGTGCGATGATTTGCAAGAAGTCATCCTCCGGGGTTGGGGCGCGAGGCGGCCAGCCACCGTCGCACGGCAGCCAGTTGTTCAGTCGGAACTAGCTCCTCAGCCTCCCAAAGGTCCAGGAGTTCGGTCAGGGTGAATACAGCGTGCAACCGCAGCCCATGGGGGGCTAACTCTGCGCGGGCGCCGGACTGGCGGTCGATGAGCACCACCACTTCGCTGACCTGCAAACCGGCGGCGCGGAGTTTTTCGGCGGCTTCGATTTTGCTCCCGCCGGTGGTGGCCAGGTCGTCGAGGAGCACCACCCGCTCGCCGGGGCGGTGGAGGCCTTCGATGGCGGCGCGGGTGCCGTAGGCTTTGACTTCTTTGCGGGGGTAAATCAGCGGTTCGCCGGTGTGCAGGGCCACAGCCGTGCCGATGGGCAGCGCTGCGTAGGGCAGGGCGGCCAGGCGGTCGTAGGTCAGGGGGCGCAGCAGGTCGGCGTAGGCGGCGGCCACCTGAGCCAGCAGGTCGGGGAAGGAAGCCAGCAGGCGCAGGTCGAGGTAAATCGGGGATTGGAGGCCGGACTTGAGGGTGAAGGTGCCAAAGCGCACGCAGCCGGTGGTCACCAGCGCGCGGGCGATCTCTCGCTGGAGGTTGGGGAGGGACAGGGGGGAGGCTTCCCTCTCCTCTCCCCCCTGTCTCTCCTTTCCCCTTTCCCTTGGGGGGAGAGGAGAGGGGGGACTGGAGGGGGGCGGGGTGAGAGGATGCAGCGCGCGGGCGGTGGCCTCGGCCAGTTGTTGGGCCGCGGTGCTCGGGTCGGCGGCGCGGCTGATGCCCCGCGAAACGGCGATGAGCATCCCCAGGCCGTCGGCTCGGAGGCCTGAGGCTAGCGCCGAGGCCAGGTTTCCTCCCTGGGCCCCCACCCCCGGCGCCAGGAACCACAGGTCGGGGGCGGCTTCCCGCACCTGGCGCAACGCTTCGGGATGGGTGGCACCGACCACCAGCCCCAGGTTGCCGTGCCTGTTCCATTGCTGCGCGAAGCGGGCCACGCGCAGGAAGAGGGGCTGCCCGCCTTCTTCGGTAACGCTCACATCCTGCAGGTCGGCGCTGCCGGGGTTCGAGGTCTTGCAAAGCAGGAAAACGCCCCGCGCGGGGTCTTCCAGGAAAGGCGCCACCGCGTCGTGGCCCAGATAAGGGTTCACCGTGAGGGCGTCGGCACCCAGGCCGTGAAAGACGGCCCGGGCATAGGCGCGGGCCGTGGAGGCGATGTCGCCCCGTTTGGCGTCCAGGATGACCGGGGCGCCGGTGGCCTGGGCCGCGGCGATCACCTGGCGTAGGGCTTCCCACCCTGGGGCGCCGTAGATTTCAAAAAAGGCCGCGTTGGGCTTGAAAGCCAGGGCGTACGGGGCCGTGGCCTCGATGAGCCGGAGGCAGAACGCCTGCGCAGCCTGAGCCGAAGGTTCGGGCAAGTCTTCGAGGTGTGGGTCGAGCCCTACGCACAGCAGCGTGCCGCGTTCTCTGGCGCGGGCTTCCAGACGGGCGAAGAAACTTTCCATGAGACTCCTCGAATAGACCACGGATGACGTGGATGGGACGGATAAGCACGGATTTTTGGGGTTACTTTAGTGACCTTGTCCTCAACCAGCAAATCGGCAAAGTATTCCCCTACCACCTGCCCGGCATAATAGACTTTGATGGGAACCTGTTGGTGCACCCGGAGACCGCGGCGACGCAATTCCAGAAGCAGGGCGTTCTCGTAGATCTTTTCCAGAAAGCTGTATCCGAGGGTGTTGTAGACCGTATAAAACGCCTTGAGGATGACTTCGGTCAGGTCTGTGTGCAGCAGATTGCTTTTGCCCATATGTCCATTTTACCTGTATCCGCGTTCATCCGCTGCATTCGTATTCCATCCGCGGTCTGTGGTCATGCTTTGCCCAGGACCATGGCCAGGAGGGCCATGCGCACATACAAGCCGTATTCCATCTGGCGGAAGTAGGCCGCGCGGGGGTCGGCGTCCACTTCCATGCTGATTTCGCCCACGCGCGGGAAGGGATGCATAAGGATCATCCGCTCCTTGGCCAGGGCCATGGTTTCGGGGGTGATGATGTACGCCCCTTTCACCTGCTCGTACTCGGAGAGGTTCTCAAAACGTTCTTTCTGGACACGGGTCACGTACAGCACATCGGTTTCGGCCAAAACCGGATCCAGGGTCTCATGCTCCGCCTGGGGGATGCCCTTCTCTTCCAGTTCAGCGATGATCTCCCGTGGCATCTGCAGAATATTGGGGGAAACGTAATTGAGGCGCACATCGTAGAGGGAGAGCAAGCGGGCCAGGGAGTGCACAGTGCGCCCGTACTTCAGGTCGCCCAGCATGGTGACCGTCAGGCCGTCCACCTGGCCCAACTCTTCGCGGATGGTGAACAGGTCGAGCAGCGCCTGGGTGGGGTGCTCGCCCACGCCGTCGCCGGCGTTGATGATGGGCTTGCGGGCGTATTGGGCGGCCAGGGCCGCGGCGCCCTTTTGCGGATGGCGCAGCACGATGACATCGGCGTAGGCTTCTAAGGTGCGCACCGTGTCGGGCAGGGATTCGCCTTTAGCAACGGAGGAGTAGCGCACCTCGTTGATGGGGATCACGCTGCCGCCCAGGCGCTCCATGGCCGCGGTGAACGAGGACGCAGTGCGGGTGGAGGGCTCGTAGAACAGGTTGGCGAGGATTTTGCCCTTGAGCAGGTCAAAGGAGCCGACGCGCATCACCATTTCGCGCATCTCGTGGGCCACCTCGAAGATGTAGGTCAGGTCGTCGCGGCTGAATTGCTTGACCGAGATGATGTGCTTGCCGTAAAAGGGAGCGTCGCGGCGGTCGCCGAAAGGTAGGTGGCGGCTGGTATGTGGTTTTGGGGGTGTGAATTTGGACATCTTTTACCTCCTTGCTTCACAAGTTGGGCGGATGCCTCAAACGGAGCGCAGGTCGCGGCCTGTGCCCGGTGGAGCCAAAACCTGACCATCGCGGAAGACCTCTTGCCCCCGCAGCACCACTCGTCGCACACGGCCCCATACCCGCATCCCGGCGAAGGGCGACCAGTCGGCGCGGGTGAGCCAGCCATGTAATGGGATTTCCCAGGATGCGTCGGGGTCCACCTCGATCCAGGTGTCCGGCTGGGCGGGCAGGCCGAAGATGCGGCGCGGGTTGGTGGACATGCGGAGGACAAGATCTTCCAGGGTAAGCCGCCCTTCGCGGACGGCGGTGAGCCACAGGGGCAGGGCTGTTTCCAGGCCGGGGAACCCCGGAGGCGGATGAGGTCCGTCCTTCTCATGGAGCGTGTGCGGGGCGTGATCCGTGGCAAAGCAGTCGATGACTTCCAAGTTGTCCCATAACGCCTGGCGGTCGGCCGGGGAGGCCAGCCTGGGCCGCACCTCGCTGCGTCCGGGACCAAGGGCAGCGGCGTCGTCCTCGGTGAGGAAGAGGTGATGGGGGGTGACCTCGCAGGTCACCGGCAGGCCGCGCTCTTTGGCCGCCCGGATGAGCAAAATCTCTTCTTTGCGGGAGACATGGGCGATATGCACCGGCCGGTTGTAAAGGGCGGCGAAGAGAAGGGCCGCGGCTAAGGTGTGCCCCTCGGCGTGCACCACCAGCGGCGCCCGGCGGGGCCAGTGGACGAAGTG
Organism: Anaerolineae bacterium; assembly: GCA_011176535.1. Classification (NCBI taxonomy): domain Bacteria; kingdom Bacillati; phylum Chloroflexota; class Anaerolineae; species Anaerolineae bacterium. The sequence goes on from DUEP01000072.1 coordinate 3,864, forward strand.
AGCGTGCCAGGCGGTCATCTCGGCCAGGCGCAACGGGCCGTAGGTAGCGTTGAGGTACATCTTCAGCCCGGCGGCGCGGGCGGCCAGGGGGGCGAGACGCGCCGCGTTGTCCGCGGTGGCGCCCAGATACTGGGCGTAGTCGCAGCGGGCCCGGGCGCGGGCGGCTTCCAGGGCCAGGCGCAGCGTGGCCTCGTCGGTCACGGGGGGCTGGGTGTTGGGCATGGCCAGGATGACAGTGAAGCCGCCGGCCAGGGCCGCGGCCGTGACCGTGCTCCAGTCCTCTTTGTGGGGCGCCCCAGGGTCGCGGGTGTGCACATGGGGGTCGATCAGTCCGGGGAGTTGCATCTTTTCCTCCGCGTGGAGACACAAAAAAAGCCGCCCTGCCCTCAAAAGAGGACAGGGCGGCCAGAGGGGCCAGGGTCAAAAGGTGTTTCCGGGGGAAATTCCAGGCTTACTTTCATACCGCGCCCATTGTATGGAAAAAGGGGGCTTTGTCAAGGTTTTGGCCCAGACTCGCAGGGCAGCCACGCCACGGAGGCGTTTTTGCGTTACAATCAAGATGGCGTTGCGCAAACCTATCCCACCTTGCAGGGAGTTTCCCATCAACGGAGGTTATCCATGTCCCCTATGTTTGTTCCAGGACCTGTGGATGTGGCCGATGAGGTGTTGCAGGCCCAGGCGCAGCCCATCCTGCCCCATCGGAGCGCCGAGTTCGAGACCATCTTCCATCGCGCCGAGCAGAAGGCGCGTAAACTGTTCTACACTCAGTACCGGGTGTTCATCACCGCCTCCTCTGGCACGGGCCTGCAGGAGGCGGCGGTGCGTAATTTCGCCAAAGCGAAGGTGCTGGCCTGCGTCAACGGCGCTTTTGGCGCCCGCTGGGCCGAGGTGGCCCGCACCAACGGCAAAGAGGTGACCGTGCTGGAAGCCGAATGGGGGCAGCCCATCCTGCCTGAACAGGTGGCCGAGGCGTTGAAGAAAGACCATTTTGAGATCGTCACCGTGGTCCACAACGAGACCTCGGTGGGGTTGGAGAACCCGATCAAAGACATCGCTGCCGCGGTGCGCGAAGTCAGCCCCGATACGCTGATCTGCGTGGACGCCGTCTCCTCCCTGGGCGGGGCCAAACTGGAGATGGACGCCTGGGGCCTGGACATGGTGCTCACCTCATCGCAAAAATGCCTGGCCCTGCCGCCCGGCCTGGCGTTGGGCGCGGTCTCGGACCGGGCCATGGAGCGGGCCAAAGAGGTGCCGCACCGGGGCTGGTACTTCGATTTTCTGCGGCTGGAAAAGCATCGCCTCAAGGATTCCACCCCGGCCACCCCGGCCATTTCCCTCATCTACGCTTTGGACCTGCAACTGGACCGCATCCTGGCCGAAGGGCTGGAGAACCGTTTCGCCCGCCACACGGCCATGGCTCAGCGGGTGCAGTCCTGGGCTCTGGAGCGTGGCTTCAGCCTGTTCGCCGCCGAGGGCTATCGCTCGAAGACCGTGACCACCATCCGCAACGACCGCGGGCTGGATGTAGGCGAACTCAACCAATGGCTCCTGCAGCGCGACATGCGCATCGCCAACGGCTACGGGCCGCTCAAGGGCAAGACCTTCCGCATCGCCCACATGGGCGAGTTGCAGATGGCGGACATCGAGGCCTTGCTGAGCGCGCTGGATGAGTATCTGAGGAAGTGAACTGCCTCACAGGGAATTTTTTTTCACCCCCCATTGCGGCGCTCCCCCCAGGGGCCGGTTTGAACAGGACCTCAGGGGGGAGTGCCCCTCCCTCAGAAAGCAGGCTGACCCATGAAAGCTGAGCATTTCCTGCATCCCCCCCAGGTGGGGGAGGAGCACGAGGTGACCCTTTCCAACTGGGCCTACGGCGGCGAGGCCATCGGTCGCCTGCCCGACGGGCGGGTGGTGTTCGTGCCTTACGCCGTGCCGGGTGAGGTGGTGCGCGTGCGGCTCACCGAGGTCAGGCCGCGCTACGCCCGGGGGGAGGTGGTGACCATCCTCGAGCCCTCCCCCGACCGGGTGCCTCCCCGCTGCCCGCATTTTGGCCGGTGCGGCGGATGCCACTACCAGCACCTTTCCTACGCGGCGCAGTTGACGGCCAAGACGGGTATCGTGCGCGACCAGTTGGAGCGCTTAGGGGGGCTGCACGATGTGCCTTTGCGCCCCATGGTGCCCGCGCCCCAACCCTGGGGGTATCGCAACCATGTGCAGTTTCACCTGGACGGAGAGGGGCGCCTGGGCTTTCAGGCCTGGCGCTCCCATGAGGTGGTCCCCGTCGAGCAGTGCTTCCTGCCGGTGGACGCCATCCGTGCCGTGTGGCCTCATCTGCACATCGCCCCCGAGGCCGGGGTGAACCGGGTGCACCTGCGCGCCGGTGCCGATGGTGAACTGATGCTTTTGCTGCGCGGCCCCTCCCCCGCGCCGCCGCCCTTTGAGGTGGACTTTCCCCTCTCGGCGGTGTACCTGCCCGAGGGGGACGAGGCCGGGCTGACCGTGCTGTCGGGCCATTCGTATCAGGTGATGGAGGTCAAAGGCCGCCTGTTCCGCGTCTCGGCGTCTTCCTTCTTCCAGGTCAACCAGGCCATCGCCGGGGTCATCGTGGACCACCTGCTTGAGCACCTGCCCCTGACTCCCGAGACCACTTTGCTGGAAGTGTATGCCGGGGTGGGGCTGTTCAGCGCCTTTCTGGCCCCCAAAGTGGGCCGCCTGCTGGCCGTGGAAAGTTCGCCCAGCGCCTGTGCCGACTTTGAGGTCAATCTGGACGCCTTCGAGCATGTAGAACTCTACGAAGCGCCGGCCGAGGTGGCCCTGCCGTACCTGCTGGCGCGGGACGAGTACGCCCAGGTGGTCGTGGTGGACCCGCCCCGCAGCGGGCTGCTTAAGGAGGTGCTGGACGCCCTCGTCGCCATGCAGCCTGAGGTGCTGGCCTATGTCTCCTGCGATCCGGCCACCCTGGCCCGCGACGCCCGTCGCCTGACCCGCAAGGGCTATCGCCTCAAGCAGATCACCCCCTTCGATATGTTCCCGCAGACTCATCACATCGAGACGGTGAGTTTTTGGGAGCGGATGCGGTGAACCTGCGCACTGGCGTGGACCTGGTCTCGTTGCCGCGTTTTGCCCGTGCCTTAGAGCGTCACGGCGAGCGGTTGCTGGTGCGGGTGTTCACCCCGGCCGAGGTGGCCCTGTGCGCGGGGAAGGTGGCTTCGCTGGCCGCCCGCTTCGCCGCCAAGGAGGCGGTGGTCAAGGCCCTGGGCACGGGTATCGGCCCGGTGTCCTGGCGCGAGGTGGAGGTGCTGCGGGGGGAGGACGGCGCCCCTGTGCTGCGGCTGCACGGCGAGGCGGCCCGACGGGCGGCGGCTTTGGGCCTCACCCGCTGGTCCCTCAGCCTGAGTCACACCCGCGAGATGGCCGTGGCCTTCGTCGTGGCCCTGGGGGAGGGATAGGCGCCTCCTTTGTGGGCACGGGTTCAAGTTCTTAGCCTTGTTGAGTTCAATTGGAGGAGGAGAGAAGAATGAGAAACCGCTTTGAGAAAGCCCAAGTCGTGATCGGGAGTCTCCTTTTCGGGGTTGCTCTGCTCGCCGTCTTTTGGGTGGGCCTGAGCCGCTTTGCCTTCCCGCCCACCCAGGGTACCCTGCACCTGCCCGGCTTGGACGGCCCGGTGACGGTGTACCGGGACGGCTACGGCATCCCGCACATCTACGCCGCCACCGCCCATGACTTGTTCTTTGCCCAGGGCTACCTCCACGCCCAGGATCGCTTCTGGCAGATGGACACCTGGCGGCACATCGGCCGGGGGCGCCTGGCCGAGATGTTCGGCGAAAGCCAGGTGGAGACCGACGCCTTCCTGCGCACCCTGGGTTGGGAGCGTCTGGCCGAGCAGGAGTTCGCTGACCTGCCGGCCGAGGACAAGGCCATCCTGCAGGCCTACGCCGACGGGGTGAACGCCTACCTGAAAGACCACACCGGCGCGGCGCTGAGCCTGGAGTATGTGGTGCTGGGGTTGACCAACCCGGATTACCGCCCCGCGCCCTGGCGTCCCACGGACACCCTGGTCTGGGCCAAGGTGATGGCCTGGGATTTGCGCAGCAACATGAAGGCCGAGATCCAGCGGGCCATCCTGCTGGGGACCCTGACCCCTGAGCAGGTGGCCGACCTGTTCCCGGAGTATCCCTTCGACCGGCATCCGGTCATTGTGCCGGAACTCTCGGGGCAGGCTCACGGGACCTCTGCGCCGGTGGCCGCGCCCGATTTTGTCCACCTGCGCCCCTTGTTTGAAACCGTATCCCAACACTTCGCCGCCGTGGACGCCTGGACGGGCCCCACCGGCGCCGGGGTGGGTTCCAACAACTGGGTCATCGCCGGCAGCCGCACGGCCACGGGGATGCCCTTCCTGGCCAACGACCCCCACCTGAGCGCCCAGATCCCCTCTATCTGGTACGAGGTGGGCCTGCATTGCGAGCAGAAGACGCCCGACTGCCTGTATGAGTTGAATGGCTTCTCCTTTGCCGGCGCGCCGGGGGTGGTCATCGGCCACAACGACCGCATCGCCTGGGGCTTCACCAATGTGGGATCCGATGTGGCCGACCTGTACATTGAGAAGATCAACCCCGAGAACCCGTACCAGTACGAGGTCAACGGGCAGTGGGTGGATATGGAAGTGCGCCGCGAGGTGCTCCAGGTGGCCGGAGGGGAGCCGGTGGAGTTAGAGGTGCGCCTCACCCGCCACGGCCCCATCATCAGCGACACCTACGGCAAACTGAAGGACTTCGCCGAGAAGGCCGGGGTGGAGGTGCCGCAGCACTACGCCATCGCCCTGAGGTGGACCGCCCTGCAGCCTTCCCGCACCATCCACGCCATCCTGGCCATAGACCGGGCACAGAACTGGGAGGAGTTCCGGCAGGCCGTGGCGTTGTTCGATGTCCCGGCGCAGAACATGGTGTACGCTGATGTGGAGGGACACATCGGCTACCAAACGCCGGGCCTCATCCCCATCCGCCGCCAGGGCCACGACGGCACCCTGCCGGTGCCGGGCTGGACGGACGATTACGAGTGGCAGGGCTTCATCCCCTTCGACGAACTCCCCCATGTGTTCGACCCGCCCAAGGGCTACATCGCCACGGCCAACAACGCTGTGGTCGGCCCGGATTACCTCTACCCGATCACGAAAGACTGGGACTACGGCTATCGGGCGCAGCGCATCGTGGACCTCATCGAGGCGGCCCCAGCCCCTGTCGACGCGGCCTACATCGCCCGGATGCAGATGGACAACTACGACGCCAGCGCCGCCTTCCTGGTACCCCTGCTACAACAGGTGGATTTACAAGATGAGCACCTGCGCCAACGCCGGGCCCTGTTCGACGGCTGGGACTTCCAGATGGACATGGATTCGGCTTCGGCAGCCCTGTATGCCGCCTTCTGGAATCACCTGCTGGCCGACACCTTCCGCGACGAGCTGCCGGAGAAGTACTGGCCGGAGGGCGGCAGCCGTTGGTTCGAGGTGGTGTACCGCCTGGTGCAGCGCCCCGACAGTCCCTGGTGGGACGACAAGAACACGCCCGCCGTGGAGACGCGCGACGATATCCTCCGGCGGGCCTTTGCCGAGGCCGTGGACGAACTGGAAGCCCGCTTCGGCCCGGACCCCCGACGCTGGGCCTGGGGGAAGATGCACACCCTGACCCTGCGCAACCAGACCCTGGGCAAGTCGGGGATCGCGCCCATCGAGGCCCTCTTCAACCGGGGGCCGTACCCCACCTCGGGCAGCGGCAGCATCATCAACGCCACCAGTTGGGATGCCCGCAAGGGCTACGAGGTCTCCTGGCTGCCTTCCATGCGCATGATCGTGGATTTGAGCGACCTGAGCCGTTCGCTGACCATTCACACCACGGGCGAATCAGGTCACGCCTACCACCCCCACTATGTGGATATGACGGACATGTGGCGTTTGGGGCAGTATCACCCCATGCTGTGGACGCGCGCGCAGGTGGAGGCCGCGGCGGAAACGGTGTTGCGCCTGGAGCCGTGAGCGCCCACCAGAGGCGGGGGCATAAGAGCCCCCGCCTTTTTTTCTACGCGGCGGCGCTGCGCCCCCGCCTGGCGCGGCGGTGCATCAGCCAGGTCCCGAGGGCCAGGGCGGGCACGATAATCAACCCGGCTTCGGGGCCGAAGGCGCCGCCGGTGACCAGGTCGGGGCCGTGGATGTCCGTCACCAGGAGGGGGGGCAGGGTCAGCCCACTGACGGGGAACCCAAAGACCGTCCCCTCGAACAGGTTCCAGCCCAGGTGTAGCCCCAGGGGCAGCCACAGGCGCCCGGTGGTCAGCCAGCCATCGGCCAGGAAGAACCCCGCCAGCACCAGCCCCAGCAGGGCTGGCCAGCCCATGTGCGGGTTGCCGACATGAGCCGCAGCGAAGAGCAGCGAGGAGAGCACCACCGCCCAAGTGGTGCCCATCCCGTCGCGCAGGTTGGTCAGCAGATATCCCCGGAAGAGCAGTTCTTCATTCCAGGCCACCAGGACCCACAAGAGGAGGGCGTTGGCCAACATGCCGAGGACCTGGCCCGCGGTCATAGTGTCCCAGGCGAAGCCGCGGAGGTGCAACCAGCCGAAGGCCCCCTCGGCGAGGAAGATGAGCCCCATGAGCAGGCCGGTCAGCCCCACGCCGAAGAGCAGGTCGTGCCCGGCACGGCGGTCCCAAGTCAGGCCCAAGGAAGCGAAGGAGCGGCGGTCGAACCAGCGCCGGGCGAGGACCACGCTGGCGGTCAGGGGGAGGGCCGTGAGGGCTTCGCCCACCGTCAGGGCGTTCAGCCATGCGGGGAAGCCTTGCCTGAGGACCAGGCTGAGCGCCACACCGGTGAGCAGTTGAAGCGCTCCGAACAGCAAGACGAAGGCCAGCAGCCGCCAGCCGGCACGCAAGCGGCCTTCCTCGGGGTTGACGAACACCTGTGCCAGACGGGTTTTCCAGGTGGGGGTCATGGTTCACCTTTGGGGGAAGCGAGGTAAGCGGGGGGCGGTCAGGCTTTGGGGTCCGGCGAGCGGTGGGGCGGGTTGGGTTCCGGCGGGCCGTCGCCGTCGCCTTCGGAATCGGTCCCCTTGGAGGCGGGGCGGGTTTTCGCTTCGTCGTCCCGGTGGTCTTCCTCTTCGCCGCGGCGGAGCAGTTGCGCGAAGGCCTCTAAGCGTTGTTCCACGGCGTGGTGGAAGGTGCCCTCGGGGAAGGTGCCGTCCTCTCCGCGCTGGCCGGGCTCCATGCCGGTCAACAGGGCGATGGCCTCGTCCACCGTGTCCACCGCCCAGAGGTGGAATTTCCCCTGGCGCACGGCGTCGATGACCTCATCGCGCAGCATAAGGTGCCGCTGGTTGGCGCGGGGGATGATCACGCCCTGGGTGCCGGTCAGACCGCGCTCCCGGCAGACGGCGAAAAAGCCCTCGATTTTCTCGTTCACGCCGCCGATGGCCTGGATGTTGCCGTGCTGGTCGATGGCGCTGGTGATGGCGATGTCCTGGCGCAGCGGCACCTGGGCGATGGCCGAAAGCAGGGCGATGAGTTCCGCGGCCGAGGCGCTGTCGCCCTCGACGCCTTCGTAGGATTGCTCGAAAGTGAGGCGCGCGGTGAGGCTCAGGGGGCCCAGGTGGCCGTATTGCTGGCCCAGATAGCCGCCCAGGATGAGCACGCCTTTGGTGTGGATGGGACCGCTGAGTTCGGCTTGCTGTTCGATGTTCACCACTTCGCCGCGGCCAGGGTACGCGGTGGCCGTGATGCGGGTGGGCCGGCCAAAGGCGTAATCGCCCAGAAGGATGACCGAGAGGCCGTTGATCTGCCCGGTGGCTTTGCCCTCGGTGACGATGTGCAGGGTGCCGTTGTGGATCATTTCCCGGAAGCGCTCTTCCAGATAGTTTGCCCGGTACACTTGCTCTTCTTCGGCCCGGCGGATGTCGGCGGCGGTGATGGTGGTGTGCCCGTTCTGGGAGGCCCAGTAGGCGGCCTCGCGAATGAGGTCGGCGATGGGGCCAAAGCGGGTGGAGAGTTTTTCCTGATCACCGGCCAGACGCGCGCCGTATTCGATGAGCCGGGCGACGGCGTCGGCCTCCAGCGGAGGCAGGTCGTGGGTTTGTTGCACGGCTTTGGCGAAGAGGGCGTATTCCCGTTCGGTCTCTGGGGTGCGGGGCATGTCCACGGCGAACTCGGCGCGCACCTTGAACAATTTGGCGAAATCCTCGTCGTAATGCTGCAGCAGATAGTAGAGGAGGGGCGTGCCGATGAGCACGACTTTGGTGTTCAGGGGCAGCGGTTCGGGTTCCAGGGTGATGGTGCTGAGCAGGCCCAGTTCGCTCCCCAGTTCGATGATGCGCACTTTGCTTTCCCGCAAGGCGCGTTTGAGCCCGTCCCAGGCATAGGGGAGCAGGAGCACATCCCGGGCGGGGAGCACCAGATACCCTCCGGCCGCGCGGTGGAGGGCCCCAGCCCGGATCAGGGTGTGGTCGGTGCGGGTGGCCCCCATGACCACTTCGTGTTCGATGCGCCCCAACAGGTTGGTGTACGAGGGGTGGTGCTCCAGGACGACTGGGGCTCCTTGCAGGCCGCTGTTGTCCACGATGACATTCACTTTGTAACGCCGCGCCCAGAGGTCCCAGGCTCCCTCGGCACCCTCACCGGATTGCTCGGCCTGTTGGCGGAAGCGCTGGCCGTTGGTCACGATGTCCTCACGCACCTGGTCTAGATAGGCGCTCATGCCTTCGATGTCGCGGTATTTCTCCTGCAGGGCCTCGACCAGGTGCTCGACCACGAAGGCCGTGGTGCGGCGGTCCAGTTGCTCAATGGCCTGACGGGTCTCCTGCTCCATGCGCCGCACCTTGCGGATGGTTTTCTTGACTTCTTCTTCGAGACGCTTCTGCAGTTCGTCCAACTTGGCCCGTTTTTCGGGGTCCAGTTTCTCGATTTCCTCGGGCTTGAGAGGCCGTCCTTCCACAGCCGGCACCAGGAGGAAGCCGAAGGGGGTTTGCACCAGCGCGAAGTTGTACTTGGAGACTAGTGCCTGCAGCCGCGTGAACTCGGCCTCCTGGCGTTGTTTCAGGTCCTCGGTCAGCCGTTCGCGTTCCTTGCGGTATGTTTCGGACTGGAAGGCGCGGGGGATTTCCTGGCGACAGGTTTGGATGAGCCGATCCATATCCTCGGCGAAGAGGGCCGCTTTGCCGGGCGGAAAGCGCAACGCGTGGGGGCGCTTGGGCTCGGCGAAGTTGTACACATAGGCCAGGTCGGGCGGCGTGGGTTCCTGGGCGGCTTGTTGGCGCAGGAAATTTAGCACCAGGGAAGTGCGTCCTGACCCGGGGATGCCCAAGACGAACACATTGTAGCCGGGCCCCTGGATCGCGCTGCCCATGTGCAGCGCCCGGAAGGCCCTCGGCTGGCCAATGGGTTCGCTCAGGTTCGGCAGGTCCTCGGTGGTGCGGAAACCCAACGCCTCGGGTGTGCAATATCGTCGTAAGGCCTCGGGGGAAAGCTCCTTTGGCTTCATGGCTTACTCCTTTCCGGCTCAGAAGTCGTCGCTGGGGTTCAGGCTTTACCCCGGACGAGCAACGTTCCGCCGATGACCCAAAAGATCACCCCCAGGAAGAAAAAGTCGTAGATGGGTTGCGTGAACAGCACACTGTGCACAAACAATAGAGCCAGCAAAATGCCTAGGAGGATGAAGAAAGTGCCCAATCGTTGCGCCATGATCGCCTCTATCGGATTGATTTTACCATTTTCCCAAGATGAGCGTGGTTGGCGTGGTGGCGAATGAGGGATTCCCCTTTGGTTCTTCGCCTTCGGAAGGTATAATGAGGAGGCCTCCTCGAGAGGGGAAGGGCGACGGAGGTTGGAGGTGGCCAGGCCACCCAAGCAGAAAATGGCTGTTTTTTTTCGTATCCCAGCGGGAGGAACATGTGTCGATGGAGAAGGGGCATCTGCTGATCACCGGAGGGGCCGGTTATATCGGCTCCCTGCTCACCGGCGTCTTGCTGCGCCGGGGGTATCGAGTGACCGTGGTGGATCAACTGCTCTTTGGCGCCGAGTCTTTGCTGGCCTATCACGGTCATCCGCGTTTCACTCTGGTTCAGGCCGATGTGGTCGAGCCGCGGGCCTTGCTGCAGGCGGTGCGTCGTCAGCCCCCTGTGCAGGCGGTGATTCATCTGGCCGCCATCGTGGGCTTCCCGGCCTGTCAGGCGGTTGGGCGCACGGTGGCGTGGCGGTACAATGTGGAGGCGGTGCGTCGGGCTTTCGAACAGGCCAACACATTGGGGGCGCAGCGTTTCCTTTTTGCCTCGACCTACAGCGTGTACGGTTACGCTGAGAAGGGCCACCCCGTGCGGGAGGACAGTCCTTTACATCCGCAGTCCCTGTACGCGGAGACCAAGGTGGCCGCTGAGGAGTTCCTGCTGGGGCAAACCGATGCCCCCGCCGCGCCGGTGATCTTTCGCCTGGCGACGCTTTACGGCCTGTCTCCCCGCACCCGGTTTGATCTCATTATCAACCAGTTCGTGCTGGAAGCCTTCACCCGTCGCAAGTTGTTGATCTATCAGCGTGGTTATTCCCGTTCCTTCGTCCATATTCGCGACGCGGTGGAAGGATTGCTTTTGGGCTTGACGGCCCCCGAGGAGAAGGTGCGTGGACAGGTGTTCAACCTGGGCACCGAGCAGGGAAACCTGACTAAGGATCAGATCGTGGCCCTGATCCTCCAGCGTATCCCCGAAACGGTCGTGGAGTACAAGGACCTGACTTTTGGCGGCGATATGCGGGATGTTACGGCGGCTTTTGATAAAATTCAGCGGGTGCTGGGCTTTAAGGCGCGCCGGGATGTTGTGGGTGGTATTCGCGAGGTGCATCGCGCCCTCAAGGAAGGCTGGTTCAAGAATCCCTGGGATGAGCGTTACCGAAATGCGCAATTTATCGTACAATAGGACGCCGAAGTCCCGCTGGGCAAAACTTGCCGTTTTTGGCTTTGGAGGTCAAAAGTGACAGAACGAGCAAATTACTGGGAAGGCAAACGCGTGGTTGTGACGGGGGGCTCGGGTTTTCTGGGCTCCTTTGTCGTCGAGAAATTGCAGGAGCGTGGGGCCAGGGAGATCTTTGTGCCTCGGAGCAGGGATTACGATTTGGTGCAGCACGAAGCGGTGGTACGGTTGCTGGAAGATGCCAGACCGGATGTGGTGATCCACCTGGCCGCTCATGTGGGCGGCATCGGCGCCAATCGCCTGCACCCCGCCGAGTTCTTCTACGACAACCTGATGATGGGGGTGCAACTGATGCACGAATCCTGGAAGCGTGGGGTGCAGAAGTTCGTCGCCATCGGCACGGTATGCGCCTATCCCAAGTACACGCCGGTGCCTTTCAAAGAGGATGACCTTTGGAACGGTTACCCCGAAGAGACCAACGCGCCTTACGGGTTGGCCAAGAAAATGCTCCTGGTGCAGGCGCAGGCCTATCGCCAGCAGTATGGGTTTAACGCCATCTATCTGTTGCCGGTGAACCTGTACGGCCCGCGGGACAATTTCGACCTGGAGACCTCCCATGTGATTCCGGCGTTGATTCGGAAGATGATCGAGGCGCAAGAGCGGGGGGAGAAGCAGGTCGTCTTGTGGGGTGACGGCTCGCCGACGCGGGAGTTTTTGTATGTGGAAGACGCGGCGGAGGGCATTGTGTTGGCCACCGAACGCTACGATGGCCCGGACCCCGTCAACCTGGGCTCCGGCCAGGAGATCGCCATCAAAGACCTGGCCGAACTCATTGCAAAGTTGACCGGATTCGAAGGCGAAATCGTCTGGGACACCACCAAACCCAACGGCCAGCCGCGTCGGGCCCTGGACACTTCTCGCGCCAAGAAGTACTTTGGCTGGGAGGCCAAGACGCCCTTCGAAGAGGGCCTGAAGCGCACCATCGACTGGTTCCGCGCCCATCGCCACGAAATTCGCTGAGAGAGGAATTCATGACGACGTCCCGAACGGGAACCGAGTTGTCGCTGACGGTCGTACGCCCCTCCCACGGTTGGATGCATCTCAACCTGGGCGAATTGTGGCAATATCGGGAGTTGATCGGCTTTTTTATCTGGCGTGACATCAAAGTGCGCTACAAGCAAACCCTATTGGGGGCGGCGTGGGCCATCATCCAGCCGGTGTTCACCATGGTGGTGTTTAGCCTTTTTTTCGGCAAACTGGCCAAAGTGCCTTCGGATAATGTGCCCTATCCTATCTTTTCCTACGCCGCCTTGCTCCCCTGGCAGTTGTTCGCCAAGGCGCTCAACGATGCCTCGCGTTCGCTGGTCGGCGGGCGCAACATGCTGACCAAAGTGTACTTCCCGCGGTTGATTTTGCCGTTGGCTTCCCTGTTGGGTGGGCTGGTGGATTTTGCCATTGCCTTTCTCGTGTTGTTGGGGATGATGTGGTATTATCGGGTGCCGCTCACGCCGCAGGCGTGGACGGTGCTTCTGTTTTTGCCCCTGGCTTTGCTTACGGCCCTGGGCGTTGGGTTATGGCTGGCGGCCCTCAATGTGCTTTACCGCGATGTGGGCTACGCCTTGCCTTTTCTCACCCAGGCGTGGATGTTCATCACCCCTATTGTCTACTCCTCCACCTTAGTGCCGGAGAAGTGGCGCATGGTGTATGCCCTCAATCCCATGGCCGGGGTGATTAACGGTTTCCGCTGGGCCTTGCTCGACACGCCCACCGGCCCCGATGCCTCCATGGCGATCTCCATCGCCGTGGCGCTAGTGGTATTGGTTAGTGGTGTGTTTTTCTTTCGACGCATGGAACGCATGTTTGCCGATGTGGTGTGATGCTGTATGAGTCATGTAGCCATTCGTGCCGTCCATTTGGGAAAACGCTATCGCCTGGGGGCGCAGATTGACACTTATGGCACCCTGCGGGATGTGCTGGCCCGTGGGGTTTCCCGCCTTTTCCGGAGTTCCGAAGCCCCTGCCGTCTCCAAAGAGTACATCTGGGCCCTGAAGGATGTCTCTTTTGAGGTGCCTCACGGGCAGGTTTTGGGCATCATTGGCCGCAACGGGGCCGGGAAGTCCACCTTGCTGAAAATCCTTTCCCGTGTCACCGAGCCTACCGAGGGATATGCTGAACTACGGGGACGGGTGGGCTCGCTGCTGGAGGTTGGCACGGGTTTCCATCCCGAGTTGACCGGCCGGGAAAACATCTACCTCAACGGCGCCATTTTGGGGATGCGGCGCGCCGAAATCGACCGCAAGTTCGACGAAATCGTAGCCTTCGCCGAGTTGGAAAAGTTCATCGACACCCCGGTCAAGCGGTATTCCAGCGGCATGTATGTGCGGCTGGCCTTTGCCGTAGCGGCCCACCTGGAGCCGGAGATTCTGGTCGTTGATGAGGTGCTTGCCGTGGGGGATGCGGCGTTCCAGCGTAAGTCGCTGGGCCGCATGGGCGAGGTGGCCCAGGAAGGGCGCACCGTGCTCTTCGTCAGTCACAACATGTCGGCCATCCTGCACCTGACTCAGCGGGCCATCGTGTTGGACCAGGGCCGCGTGGTCTTCGACGGCCCCACCCCGGAGGCGGTGGATTTCTACATGAGTTCGGCGTTGACGCGTTCTGGGGAGCGGCGCTGGTTGCCTGAAGAGGTGCCGGCCTCGGCGTATCCTTTTCGACCGGTTGCCTTGCGGGTTAAAGATGCCCGGGGCCGGGTGACGGACACCGTGTGCTCCACGGAGCCGATTACCGTGGAGTTTGAGTATGTCCTGGAAGCGCCCATCCAGGGGCTGCGGGTGGGCATTTACTTGCTCAGCATGCGTGGTGAATATGTGTTCACCTCGTTCGATGTGGACGGTACCGAGGCCTTCGCCCGCTGGGCTCAGCGCCCCGCCGGGCGCTATGTGAGCCGTTGCATCATCCCGGCCGATTTGCTCAACGGCGGGCGCTATCTGCTCTCGGTCAACGCCAGTGTGTTTCGGGTCAAGCGGTATTTTTTTGAGGAATATGTGGCCGGGTTTCATGTGGATGCTACCGGCGCCCCAGGGAGCCAGTGGCCCGAGACCCGCGCAGGCCTGATCCGTCCCCGCCTGGCCTGGGAGATTGAGCATGAAAAGTAATCCCCTCAAAGCGCATCTCAAAGCCTGGCTGGGACGGGTGCCTGGGCTGGCCGAGGCGGATTGGTATTTGCGCGGGCGTCGTACCCCGCCAGTGCATCGCTATTTGCGGCTGGCCGCCCCCTATCTGGCGCACTGGGGCGCCTGGGCTGAGGTGGCCGCTTCTGCACGCAGGCCGGGGCGAAAAGTGGCCCTTTTTGCGGGTTTGCCCTGGTGGGTGATGCATTTAGCCGTCATGGGGCTGGGGTTGGCGGCGCAGGGGCAGCGGGTGACTTTGGGGTACTTGCCTCATCGCGACTGGTGGCAGCCCGCTTCGTGGTGGGTCTGGCGGAAGTGGGATGTGCAGATGCGCGCCGTGCTTCGCCCGGCCGCGCGCCTTTTGCGCCCTGTGTCGCTCCTGCGGGTCTCTCCGGCCTCTTTGCCTGCCGCCTGGGAGGGGTTTTTGCGCCGCCTGAGTGCCTACGATGTGGAGTACACCCGCCAGCGTGAGGGAGTGGCCGAGGAGGATCCCCTGTACCCCCTGCGTTTGGCGCGTAACCGCTTCGCTGCCCGGGTGCTGCGCCGCTGGTTGATGCGCGAACGCCCCGAGGTGCTCATCGTGCCCAATGGGGCCATCCTGGAGTTCGGCGTGGCGTACGAGATGGGGCAGCGTTTGGGCATCCCTGTGGTGACCTACGAGTTCGAGTACCAGCGAGAGAGGGTGTGGCTTTCGCAAAAGCGGCCGGTGATGGACCTGGACACCGACGATCTTTGGGCCGCGGTTCGTTCGCGTCCTCTTTCGTCCACTCAGGTGCGCCAGTTAGAGGAGATGATGACCGCCCGCCGCGGAGGGCGTACCTGGGGGGTGCATGCCCGCGCCTGGCAGAATGTCGCCCAGGCCGGAGCCAACGAGGCGCGCCGCACCCTGGGTCTGGACGACCGCCCGGTGGTGCTGCTGGCCACCAATGTGTTCGGCGATTCGGTGACCATCGGCCGGCAGGTGTTCAGCCAGGGCATGAGCGACTGGCTGAGCGAGACGCTGCGCTTCTTCGCCTCCCGGCCTCAGGTGCAACTGGTGGTGCGGGTGCATCCGGGCGAGTCCTTGCTGGCCCCCGGCGGAACTTCCATGCTGGAGGTGGTGCGCCGCGCCTTGCCCGATTTGCCGGCACATATCAAAGTCGTGCCGCCTGAGGCCAGGGTCAACTCGTACGACATCGCTGCGTTGGCCCAGGCCGGGCTGGTCTACACCACGACCCTGGGGATGGAAATGGCCATGGACGGTCTGCCCGTGATCGTGGCGGGGCAGGTGCATTACCGGGGCCGTGGTTTCACTTATGACCCGACCTCGTGGGAGGAATACTTCACCCTTTTGCAGAAAATGGTGAGTGCCCCGGAAGATTTACGCCCCAAACCTGAGCAGGTGGAACTGGCTCGCCGTTACGCTTATCACTTCTTTTTCACTTACCCGCGTCCTTATCCTTGGCATATTCTTTTCTTTGGGGAGGATCTGGATCACTGGCCCCTGGATCGAGCCCTAAGCCATCCGGAGTTTGCCGAAACCCTGGAGAATTTTGCCGGAGCACCGATGGATTGGGAGAGGTGGAGCACCTTTGAAGATGAAATGCTTCCCCCTGGCGTTCAGACTCAATCGGGGGATGGGATGGGGCAGTGGCAACGGCAACTTTCCCTTGAGGAGTCAGAAGAATGAATTGGTCGGATCAGGTTGTCTTGGTCACCGGTGGTACCGG
>DUEP01000073.1 GCA_011176535.1 Anaerolineae bacterium
ACAGTACAATAAGGCTTAGCATCAAAGGATGTCCATTTTACCGTTCCCGTTCAATCTATTCCAGAGGAGGTCCCCATGAACCACAAATGGCTTGTGTTAGTAAGCGTCCTGCTCTTGGCAGGCCTCGTATTAGGCGCCTGTGCTAAGGCGACCCCCACGCCGGCTCCGGTCCAAACCGAAGCCCCGGCCATGGGCGAAACCCAGGAGGCTTCCGAAGCCCCCGAGGCTCCGGAAGCCACCGAAGCACCTGCCGCTGCCAAGGAGGTCATCCTCACCATCGGCTTCACCGAATCCCAGACTGGGAAGTACAATGTCTCCTCCGGGCGGCAGGCGAAAGGCCTACGCTTGTGGATGGATCAGGTGAACGCCGCCGGCGGCATCAAGTTGAGCGACGGTACCGTGGTCAAGTTCAAGGCCGTGTCTTACGACGATGAGTCGAGCAAGGACCGCGTCCAGGAACTCTACACCCGCCTGGCCACCGAGGACAACGCCGACTTCCTCATCAGCCCCTACTCCAGCGGTCTGACCGCGGCCGCCGCCATCATTGCCGAGCAGTACGGCAAGGTCATGCTCACCACCGGTGCGGCCAGCGACTCCACCTACAAGCAGGGCTACACCCAGGTCTTCCAGATCTACACCCCCGCCAGCCGGTACCTCACTGGTGCAACGGATCTGCTGATGGATCTGGACCCTGCCGTCAAGAAGGTGGCCTTCGTGTATGAAAACAGCAAGTTCTCCACCGCGGTGGTGGAAGCCGCCAAAGCCTACACTGAGTCCAAGGGCTATGAAGTAGTGCTCTTCGAGGGCTACGACAAAGACACCACCGACTTCGGCCCCTTCATCAACAAGATTCAGGAATCGGGCGCGGAGGCCGTGCTGGGCGGCGGCCACTTCCAGGACGGCTCCACCTTTGCCCGCCAGATGTACGAAAAGCAGGTACCGGTGAAGTTCATCGCCTTGCTGGTGGCCCCGCCGGAGCCTGACTTTGCTCAGTTGGGCGACGCGGCGGTGGGGATTGTCGGCCCCAGCCAGTGGGAAGCCGAGGCCAGTTATTCGCCTGAGGCGGCCAAGGCCGCGGGTATCGCCTGGTTTGGCCCCACCAGCGAGGAATTCGTCAAGGCCTACAGGGCGGCCTACAACGACGAAGAGCCTTCCTACCACTCGGCCGGCGGCTATGCGGCGGGCCTGGTGCTGCAGAAGGCCATTCTGGACGCCGACTCGGTCGATCCTGCCAAGGTCAAGGCCGCGCTGGAGAACATGGACCTGATGATCTTCTTCGGGCACATCAAGTTCGACACCAGCGAGGAAGCCCATGGCCTGCAGGTGGGCCACGAGATGGTCTATGTGCAGTGGCAGAAAAGCGGCGACACCTTGCAGAAAGTGATCGTCTGGCCGAAGGACGCGGCCACGGCCGAGCCGCTCTATCCCATCCACTAACCTTGAAGTCACCTCAAAGAGGGTGCCCTTGCCATAGGGGCGCCCTCTTTATACCCCTTTCCGTGTCCGACGATCATCTTACTCCCCTGGGAAGAGGAGCACAAAAGCATGGAACTGGTGCGGTCGCTGATTGATGGCCTGTTGTTAGGCTTTGTATACGGCTTAGCCGCCATGGGTCTCACCCTGATCTGGGGGGTGATGAATGTGATCAACCTGTCCCATGGTTCCATTATTGCCCTGGGCATGTTTGCCGTGTACTTCTTGTTTACCGGCCTGGGCATACCGCCTTACCTGGCGGTGCTGTTGGCCGGCATGTTAGGCCTACTCTTAGGCATCCTGATCTATTACATCGCCGTGCATCGGGTACTCAACGCCCCCCATCTCTCCACCCTGCTGGCCACCTACTCGGTCAACATGATCATCATCGGCCTGGGTACGGCGGCTCTTTCCACTTCTCCCTACAATGTGGAATACACCCTGGACTCGCTTCGATTGGGCAGCCAAATCGTCATCCCCGGCACCCGACTAGTCGCTGCCGTGGCTGCCGTTTTGGTGACCGGGCTGCTTTTCCTGTTCTTGCAAAAAACCCGCATCGGCTGGTACATCCGTGCGGTTACCGACAACCGTAATGCCGCGGAAATCGTGGGCGTCCCCTCGGTTCGCATCCTGGCTTTGAGTTTCGGGCTGGGCACCTTGCTGGCCGCCTTCTCTGGCGCCCTGATCGCCACTTTTTTCCCTTTCACCATCCTGGCTGGTGGACAGTACGAACTCAAGAGTTTCGTCATCGGCGTCTTGGGCGGCCTGGGCAACCCCGTCGGCTCCCTGTTCGGCGGCCTGATTCTGGGCGCCATTGAGGGCATCGTGCCGGCCTTCATGCCCACCACCTGGACGCCGGTGCTGGAATTTGCCCTGTTCATCCTCATCTTGTTGGTTCGCCCCAGCGGGTTGTTTGGAGCGAAAGAATGAACAAAAATCAGGCACGACTCGGACTACTGCTCAGTTTGGCAAGCATTGCGATCATCTTTGCCTGGCCCCTGGTAACCCACAAGGCCTCCGACCGCGAGAGCGCTTTCACCATTCTCAGGGCCATCACCCTGGCCGTGAGCCTCAACATTCTGCTGGGCTATACCGGCTATGTCAGTTTCGGTCACATCGTCTTCTTCGGCCTGGGCGGCTATGTGGGGGTCTATCTCATCGTGGTCAAAGGCTGGTCCCTGTGGCTGGCCATGCTGGCCGGAGGGCTGGCCTCCGGATTGCTGGCCCTGGTCGTCGGGAGCGCCATCTTGCGTCTCCGGGGGGCGTATTTCGCCCTGGTCACCATCGGGCTCAACGAGGTCGTCCGGTCTTTCATCAACAACTTCGAGCCCTTCGGCGGCCCCATTGGGATGACCATCAAGTTCTCGGTGTACAAAGCCTACGGCGGAGCGGCGCACATGCTCCAGTTGGCCTTCTATGTGGTGACCGGCCTGGCCGTGCTGGCGACTCTGGTGAGTTACTTCGTGCGCACCTCCCGCTTTGGTCTGGGCCTGCTGGCCATCCGCGAAGACGAGGATGCGGCCGAGGTGATGGGTGTCCGCGCCCCCACAATGAAGACCATCGCCTATGTGCTTTCGGCCATCATCCCCGGGATGTTAGGGGCACTGTTCTTCTTCAAAAACGGGTCCATCGAGCCGCCTGAGGCCTTCCCGCTGGCCATCTCCATCGAAATGATCGTCATGGTGATGTTGGGCGGCCAGGGCACCGTGTTGGGCCCCATCCTGGGCGCAGCCGGGTATCAGGCCATGCGCACTTTCCTGCTGACCAACCCCGTGCTCAAGAACATCCAACTCACGGTGGCTGGCGTGTTGTTGCTCCTCATCGTGCTGTTCATCCCGGCCGGGTTCATCGGCTGGTTGCGGCGCCGCTTTCCTAAGGTGCGGAGGGTGTTGATATGATGCTCCTCCAGGTACTCGGTGTTTCAAAACTCTTCGGCGGTCTGCAGGCCCTGCAAAAGGTCACCTTCGATCTTCCGGAAGGTCAGATCCTCGGGCTGATTGGGCCCAACGGCGCGGGCAAGACCACCCTGTTCAATGTCATCAACGGCGTTTACACGCCGGAAGAAGGAAAGGTGCTCTTCCTCGGCCAGGATGTCACCGGGCGCAAGCCCTACGATCTGGCCAAGCTGGGCATGGCCCGCACCCACCAGATTGTGCGCCCGCTGGCTGAACTCAGCGTGCGGGAAAATGTCATGGTGGGCGCCTGCTACGGGCCGAAAGGATTCAACCTGGATGCGGCCGCCAAGGTCGCCGATGAGGTGCTGGAATTTGTTGGGCTGGCCGAGCGCGCTGAGCAACTGGCCGGAAGTCTCAATGTGGCCCAGAAGAAACGGTTGGAACTGGCCCGAGCCCTGGCGGCGCGGCCCAAACTACTCCTGCTGGACGAGGTTCTGGCCGGCCTCAACCCTTCCGAAATCGGCGAGATGGTCGAGACCATCAAACGCATCCGCGACCAGGGCGTCACCATCCTGATGATCGAGCATGTGATGAAGGCCATCATGAGCGTCTCCGACCGCATCATCGTCCTGGATTTCGGTCAACTCATCGCCGAAGGCACCCCAGACGAAATCGCCAACAACGAGCGGGTGCAACAAGCCTATCTGGGTGACCCCAAACTGGCCCAGCGTTTGCTCCAAACCGAAGCGTGAGGGATTCTTATGGCCATCTTAGAAGTCAAAGAAGTCACTTCCGGCTATGGTGATGTGCAGATTCTCTGGGGGGTCTCCCTGGGCCTGGAAGAGGGCTCCATGACCGCCCTGGTAGGCGCCAACGGCGTGGGCAAGACCACCCTGTTGCGCACGGTGGTGGGCCTGCTGCGCCCCTGGCAAGGTCACATCTTGTTCGAAGGGGAGGATGTCAGCACCCTCCCTCCACATGCCAAGGCGGAGCGCGGACTTATCCTCGTTCCCGAAGGGCGCCAGTTGTTCACCAACATGACGGTGTACGAAAACTTGATGATGGGAGTCACCCCCCAGCGCGCCCGCAGCCAGGCCAAGCGCAACCTGGAACTGGTTTACGAGATGTTCCCCCGCCTCAAGGAGCGCCAACACCAAAAAGCAGGGACCCTCAGCGGCGGCGAACAGCAGATGCTGGCCGTGGCCCGGGGCCTGATGGGCGCCCCCAAGGTGCTCATGATTGACGAACTGTCCCTGGGGCTGGCCCCCATCCTGGTGCTCCAACTGTTCGAGAGCCTGCGCCGCCTGCGGGAAGAAGGGATCACCGTGCTCATCGTGGAGCAAAATGTCCAGATGGCGCTGGCCGTGAGCGACTACGCCTATGTGTTGGCGGAGGGCAAGGTGGAACTAGAAGGGCCTTCGCGCCAGTTAGCCCAAAATCCCCACATTCAGAAGGCTTACCTGGGGCTGTAGGCTATTTGGTGACTTAAGACACTTCCCTTATTCGGCA
>DUEP01000074.1 GCA_011176535.1 Anaerolineae bacterium
AGTCGGATCGTGAAGGTGACTTACCATATCCCCAACATTACCTGCCATCACTGCATTCACACCATCAAAATGGAAGTGTCCGAACTGGAAGGGGTGAAGAAAGTAGAAGGTGATGTGCAGGCCAAGCGGGTGACCATTGAGTTCGAGGCCCCGGCCAACGAGGAGCGTATCAAAGCGTTGTTGGCCGAGATCAATTACCCGGTGGCCGAGTAAGATTCCGCCTGTTGGGTCTGGGGGTGGCAGGGTGGGGCCTGTCACCCCTTTGTTTTGTCCACCGGAATTCTGTTGCCAAGTTGGAGGTTTGTATGGCAGAGCAAGGCAAGCAGGTCGTCTTGCCCGTTACGGGGATGACTTGTGCCAACTGCGTTGCCACTGTGGAACGCAATTTGAAAAAGGTGCCCGGCGTGGCCGAGGCCGTGGTCAACCTGGCCTCGGAGCGGGCCACGGTGGTCTTCGACCCCGAGGCGGCCGGGCTGGAGGATTTGGTGCAGCGCATCCGGCGCGCCGGATATGATGTGGCCACCGGAGAGGCGGATTTCCAGGTTCAGGGCCTGGGCGACGACAACGATGCCCGTCGGCTGGAAAAAACGCTGCGCAAGATGGATGGTGTGCTCGAAGCGACGGCCAACATCGTCAACGGACGGGTGCGCGTGCGCTACATCCCCACGGTGGTCAGTCAAAGCGAGTTGCGCCAGGCGGTGGAGCAGGTCGGCTTCCGGGTGCTGGTGGAAGAAGGGGCCGGCGTGGATGTGGAGGCCCTGGCGCGGGAGCGGGAAATTGCCCATCAGCGGCGTTTGCTGTGGATGGGCGTGGCCTTTACGCTGCCCCTCTTTTTGCTCTCCATGGGGCGCGATTTCGGTCTTTTGTCCCAGGCCCTGGCCCAGGCTCCCTGGTTGAACCGGCTGTTCCTGCTTTTGGCGACGCCGGTGCAGTTTTATGTGGGCTGGCAATACTACGAAGGGGCCTACAAAGCCCTGCGCAACGGTTCGGCCAACATGGATGTGTTGGTGGCCCTGGGCTCTTCGGTGGCCTACTTCTACTCCCTGGCCGTGTTGTTGGGGTGGCTGCCCGGGCACCTTTATTTTGAGACCTCGGCGACGATCATCACGCTGATTCGCATCGGGAAGTACCTCGAGGCCAAGGCGAAAGGACGCACTTCCGAGGCCATCAAGAAATTGATGAGCCTGCAGGCCAAAACGGCCCGCGTGGTGCGGGCCGGGCAGGAGATCGAAGTGCCGGTGGAAGAGGTGCGCGTGGGGGATGTGGTCATCGTCCGCCCGGGGGAAAAGATCCCTGTGGATGGGGTGGTCATCGAAGGGCGTTCGGCGGTGGATGAGTCCATGCTCACCGGCGAATCGCTGCCTGTGGAGAAAGGCCCCGGCGACGCGGTCATCGGAGCCACGATGAACAAACTGGGGCTTTTGAAGATCGAAGCTACCAAGGTGGGCCGGGACACGGCGCTGGCCCAGATCATCCGCCTGGTGGAAGAGGCGCAAGGCTCCAAGGCGCCCATTCAGCAACTGGCCGACAAGGTCTCGGCGGTGTTCGTGCCGATGGTGGTGGGCATCGCGGTGATCACTTTCCTGGTGTGGTACTTTGTCGTGCCGTTGCCGGCGGGGGCGGACACCAATTTGCTGACCCGCGCCTTAGTGAACATGGTGGCCGTGCTGGTCATCGCCTGCCCCTGCGCCATGGGGCTGGCCACGCCCACGGCGGTGATGGTGGGCACGGGCAAGGGCGCCGAGATGGGCATTCTGTTCAAGTCCGGCGAGGCGCTGGAGCGCGCCGGGCAGGCCACAACCGTGGTGCTGGACAAAACGGGCACCATCACCCGCGGGCAGCCGGCGGTGACGGACATCGTGGCGGTGGATATGGACGAGGACGAGTTGTTGCGCCTGGCGGCCTCGGTGGAGCAAGGCAGCGAACACCCCTTAGGGGAGGCCCTCTGGGCCGAGGCCGGGAACCGCGGCCTGGTGTTGAGTGAGCCTCTGGGCTTTCAAGCCGAAGCCGGTCATGGGGTGCGCGCCGAGGTGGATGGACACGAAGTGCTGGCGGGCAGTCGTCGGATGATGGCCGAGCACGATGTTTCGCTGGAAGGTCTGGAAGCCGAGGCTCAGCGGCTGGAGAGCGAGGCCAAGACGGCCATTTTTGTCGCGGTGGACGGCGTGGCGCGGGGCGTGATCGCCGTGGCCGACACGGTGAAAGAGGGCTCCCGGGAGGCTGTGGAGGCGTTGCGGGACCTGGGGCTGCGGGTGGTCATGCTTACCGGCGACAACCAGCGTACCGCCGAGGCCATTGCCCGGCAGGTGGGGGTGGACCAGGTGCTGGCCGAGGTGCTGCCCGGCGACAAGGTGAGCGAGGTGAAGCGGTTGCAGGAGGAGGGCCATGTGGTCGCCATGGTGGGCGATGGGATCAACGACGCCCCGGCGTTGGCCCAGGCCGATGTGGGGATGGCCATCGGCACGGGCACGGATGTGGCCATGGCGACGGCGCCGGTCACTCTC
>DUEP01000075.1 GCA_011176535.1 Anaerolineae bacterium
AAGAAGAAGCAACCTTTGTGGTAAGATTGTGCAGACCGTGTCCTCACGGTTTGGAACTGGTTCGATTTAAGGAGGCAACACCCCATGCAGGTGATTTATCCCTTCACGGCCATCGTTGGTCAAGAGCGCATGAAGCGGGCGCTCATCCTGGTCGCCATCGACCAACGCATCGGCGGCGTGCTCATCCGCGGCGAGCGGGGCACGGCCAAATCCACGGCCGCGCGCGCTCTGGCCGCTTTGCTCCCCAAAGTCAAAATAATTCGCGGTTGCCGTTTCGGTTGCGACCCCGACCAGCCCGCCACCTGGTGCACCGAATGCCGTGAGCGGGCGGCCCAAGGCGAAAACCTGGCCGAACACTTCGAGTGGAAACCCATCCCCTTCGTCAACCTGCCCGTCTCCTCCACCGAGGATCGGGTGGTGGGTACCCTGGACATCGAAGCCGCCATCCAGAAAGGGCAACGGGTGTTCGAGCCCGGGGTGCTGGCCTCGGCCAACCGCGGCATTCTGTACATCGACGAAGTCAACCTGCTGGACGACCATGTGGTGGACCTGCTGCTGGACGCGGCTGCCATGGGTGTCAACATCGTGGAGCGCGAAGGGATTTCCTTCTCCCATCCCGCGCGATTCATCCTCATCGGCACCATGAACCCCGAAGAAGGCGATCTGCGCCCCCAACTGCTGGACCGCTTCGCCCTCTCGGTAGACATCCGGGGGATTCAAAGCCCCGAAGAACGCGTGCAGATCATCGAGCGCAACCTGGCTTTTGAGGCAGACCCCGAAGGTTTCCGCCGGCAATGGCTCCCCCAGGAGCAGGCCCTTTCGGAGCGCATCGCCCACGCCCGGGAACTGGTGGACAAGGTGACCTACACCCGACACGATTTACTCTCCATCGCCTCGCTCACCGCAGCCATGGGTGTGGACGGCCATCGGGCCGACCTGGTCATCCTCAAAGCAGCCCGCGCTCAGGCGGCCTTTGAAGGCCGCCTGGCCATCACCGACCGCGATATCGCCCTGGCCGCCGAACTGGCCCTGCCCCACCGCCTGCGCCGGAACCCGCTGGAAGAGAGCGCGGTCTCCATCACGCAACTACAGGAGCACATCCAGGAACTGCAGGGCGCCGTGGCCCAGCAGGAAACCCAGACGACCTCCACAGCGGAGCAAAACCGGGCCGAAGAAGCAAAAAAAGTCCCGTGGGCGTGAATGCGGAGGAGGCCACCGAGAGCCTGCCCGAGGGCTCGCCCACCCCGGCCCCGCAGGACATCTTCGCCACCGGTCCGGGGCAATGGTGGGAAGGGGGAAAAGAGGTGGCCCCGGCCCAGGCATTCACGCCCCGCACCCTGAACACCCCTTTGGACCATCTGGCCCGCCACCATGCCGGGCGGCGCTCGCAAACCCGCACCAAACGCAAGCGGGGGCGCTACATCCAGGCCCGCGTCCCGCACGGCAAGGTGACCGACCTGGCCTTTGACGCCACGGTGCGGGCGGCCGCACCCTTTCAACAGCGCCGGCGCGAGCAGGCCCCGCCCGGCGCACCTGCCCTCCTCCTGCGCCCCGAGGACCTGCGCGAAAAGGTGCGCGTCCGCCGGGCGGCCAACCTCATCCTCTTCGTGGTGGACGCCTCCTGGTCCATGGCCGTGGCCGAGCGCATGGAGGCCACCAAGGGCGCCATCCTCTCTCTGCTCACCGATGCTTATCAACGCCGCGACCGGGTGGGGTTGATCACCTTTCAAAAAGACCGCGCCCTATTCGTGCTCCCGCCCACCAATTCGGTGGAACTCGCCCACCGGGCCTTGAAGAACATCCCCGTCGGCGGCAAAACGCCCCTTTCCGCCGGGCTGTTCCTGGCCCACCAGGTGGTGCGCCAGGAGCGCCTCACCCACCCCGATGTGGAACCCTTGCTCATCATTCTGACCGACGGGGCGGGCAATGTCTCCATGGGCGACAAACCGCCCCTGGAAGAAGCCTACGAAATCGCTGAGAAAATCGCCGCGGAGAAAATCCGCAGCGTAGTCATCAACATGGAACACCCCGACTTCGATCAAGGCCTGGCCAGGGCGCTGGCCAAGCACCTGCAGGCCGAATGTCTCACCCTGCCGGAACTCCGCGCCCAGGCGCTCTACCAAACGGTGCGCTCCGCCCTGCAATAACCCACCAGGCAACGCCGCAGCCACCGTGGCCTTCAAAAACAGACATGCAAGCCGCCCGGCGGGTCGTTTCGCCGGGCGGCTTGCGTGATAACGCAGGGGCTCACTTCACCGCCACCACCTGCTGCACCTCGGGGAAGAACTGGCGCACGGTGCCCTCAATCCACCCGTGCAAGGTGACCTCTGTCAATCTACACTGCGCACAGGCACCCCCCAGGCGCACCTGCAAGGTATCTCCTTCCAGGGCCACAAATTCCACCCGGCCGCCGTGGTAATACTCGATGTACGCGCTCAGACGCTCGACCAGGGCCCGCACCCGCTCTTCCAGGGGCGCCTGAACACCCGATGGGAGTGTTTGCCCTTCGCTCATCCTTCACCTCCTTGGTTTAGAGCAGGGGAGATCCCCGCCCCTCATCGAATCGGTGCCCGATAAATCTGTTCGCCAGCGGCGACATACAACCAGCGCTCACCGGCAGGATTCTGCTCAGCGCTGATCAGAAACGCCCGAATGGGGCCCGAAAGTGGGGCCTCCGGCCGAATCTGGTGATGGTACGTCAGGCGGAAGGAAAACACGAAAACGCCCGTGCCCTGGCTGTCCAACATGAACAGCGTCGGTTCCTGAATCACGCTCACATCCAGACGCACCGGGCGGGTATCCGCCAGGGTGGGCCCATCCCCACGACCCGGGCGCGTGTCATAATAAGTCAAGGGCTGACAGGCCAGCGGCTCCGTGGGGCTCACCTGGTCGCAACGCATCACCTGGCCATCCACCAACAAGAAGAACAACACGCCCCGTTGAGCCGTGAAATCCACCACCTGATCCAACCAACCCGGCGCTTGCCCGGCGAACAAATCGTAGGGCTCGCCGCTGAAGTCCTCCTGCGCCGTAAAGAGATCCAGGGCCCGTTGCGCCGGGTCCAACAGATACATCTTGTCTCCCAGCAGCCGCAAGAGGCGCCGCCCGGCAGGCAAGGTGGTGTTCAGCGGCAGGGTGCGGGCATACGAAGCCCCCTTGAGCGGACAGTAAATCAGGTTGGCCTGTTCGTCCACCCCCAGCACGGGGTATTCCTTGCCCAAAGTGGGGTCTACCACGACGAAATCCACCAGGGGACCCACGGTCACCCCGGGGAACTGTCCCGGCCCGCAGTCAAAATCCGGGTCGTAATCATACCCTTGCACCACCGGCCGAAAGCGCATCACTTTGCCGGTGACGGCGTCCAGGGCAAAGATGGCCTCCGGCAGACGCTCGATGCGGAGGATGTTTCGGCCCTGCAACGAGAAGCCATTGATCAACGGCTCGAAGGACACCCGCGTCACCTTGTCCAGGGCGTCGACCATCTGCCGCACCTGGGTCTCCAGAGCAGCCACCTCCTGGTCCTTGCCAAAAGCCAGGGCCAGTTGCAACTCGCTCTCGGCCGCCCGGAGCGCCTGATAGCGGGCCGCCTCGTCCGAGACGGCCATGGCCTGCTGGTAGTATTGCTGGGCTACACCAAAGTGATGGGCCATCTGCTCCCGGCGCCCCCGACGCAGGAACACCGTCACGGCAAACGCCACCACAACCAGGGGCACCACGACGGCCGCAAAAGCCATCATGGAACGCGGCAGGGCCACCCATTCCTCGGCGGCGGGCAGGGCCCGGTGCAGCGTCTGGGCCACCGGGCGGGCCACACTTTGCACGCCCCGGCGCACCTGCCGGCCGATGGCCCCCACCCTGACGAGGAGCGCGGCAGCCTGGCGGCGCCATGGG
>DUEP01000076.1 GCA_011176535.1 Anaerolineae bacterium
ACCGCTGCCCGAAGTCAAGCACACCACCATCCATGGCCATCGCGTGATGCTATGCCATGGAGACGAGCTATGCACCCTGGATACTGCCTACCAGCACGCGCGGCGCAAACTACGCAACCGTTTTGTGCAATGGCTTCAGGAACAACTGCACCCCACCCCTTAAACTGGTCCTCTTTCCTATATGCAGCGGGCCCCGTGCCCGCTGTTTCTTTCTCGACCGGACCAAGGAGGAAGAGCATGTCCCAAGGTCTACGCGTGGCCCTCATCTACCTGGGCCGACGAGGAATGGGAAACCCCTTGTCTTTCACCATGGCTCAAACCCTCCACAAGCAAGGGGTTCCCTTGCTCGCCGTGACCTCTTCTTTCAGCGAAGCGGCATCCCTCTGGGCCAAGGCTCCCTTTTCAACGCTCGCCCTCCCCACCTACCGCCACCTGAGCGAAATGCTGTTGACCACCCTTCAAGGGCAGGCGCTGCGACGCATCGCCGAGGGCGTAGTGGCTTTCCAGCCGGATGTGCTGCTCTTCCCCATGTTCCACCCCTGGAACCTATGGCTACAACGCCGCTTTGCTCATCTGCCTTCGGTCACCGTGGTCCATGACCCCCACCCTCACCCTATGTTTTACGACCGCCTCGCCGCCCGCCTGGAACACCTCAGCCTGCGCCGCGCCACGCGCTGCGTAACCCTCAGCAACGCCATGGCTCAGGCACTGGCGCAACGAGGCATCCCGGCGGAGCGCATCGAGATCGCCCCCCTGGAGCGGTTGCTGGCCTTTCCCGAAGCCAGGCTCCCTGGGCCCTCCTTCGCGCCCCCCACGGTGCTTTTCTTCGGCCGCATCACCCGTTACAAAGGGGTGGCCTATCTGCTAGACGCCATGGAGCGCCTCTGGCAACGCCTGCCCGAAGCCCACCTACACCTCATCGGCTCTGGCGACCTGAACCCTTACAGTGCCTGGCTGCAGCGCTATCAGGACGATCCTCGCGTGCAGGTACGCCAAACCTGGGTTCCGGAGGAAGAGATCCCCTCGGTTTTCCGAGGCGCCAGCGTGGTCGTCCTGCCTTACACCAGCGCCACACAATCGGGCGTGGCCGTGCTGGCCGCCTCCTTTGGGCTCCCCGTGGTCGCCACCACCATGGGCGCGCTTCCCGAGCAGGTGGAAGACGGCGTTTCAGGCTGGCTAGTTCCCCCGGCTGACGCCGCAGCCCTGACCGCCGCCCTGTTCCAGGCCCTCACCCAGCCTGAAGAAACCCAACGGCGCGGCCATGCCCTGTGGAAGCGGCTGGCCTCGCCTGCGGCTCAAGCGGAAGCCGTACAAGCGATTCTCCAAGCCCTCCAACGGGCCATGGCCGCGCCTGGCTGACCAAAAGGGGCTTGCCCCGCCCACGCCTTTCTTATCCTTCGGCCAGGGCCACTACCAATTCGCGGCAGAAAGCCGGGATGTCCTTCACCACCCGCCCCCACACCAGATTGCCGTCCCGAAAGGCCGGCTCATCCACCCAGATGGCTCCGGCGTTGAGCAAATCGTCCCGGATGCCCCGGGAGCCCGTGGCCCGTTTGCCGGCCACAATACCCGCCGAGATGAGCACCCACCCGCCATGGCAGATGGAGGCGATCACCTTCCCCTGAGCATCCAGCGTCCGCACCCGGTCCAACACCGCAGGCACGCGCCGCAGTTTGTCCGGCGCCCAGCCTCCCGGCACGACCAAACCGTCCAGATCCTCGGGTCTGACCTGCTCCGCCGCCACATCAGGGCGGGCTTCCAGACAATGCTTGCCGCGAAATACCTCGGCCCGACCGCTGCCGATGATGACGACCTCGGCACCTTCCTCCCGCAGGCGCATCACAGGCACCCAGAATTCCAGATCTTCGAAACCCTCTTCCACCAAAACGCCAATGCGTTTACCCGACAAGGGAGCCATATCCAACCTCCTCCTGGGTGAGATCCAAGGTTTTCGAACAGGCTTTGGTCATCCAAAGCCCCTTTCATTCTACCAGCAACACTGTTGAAACGTGCGCACCATCTGCACCCAGGCCAACCCATCCAACACCAACCAGGCACCGATCAGCACCCAGACCCGAGCCCGCGGCGAGAGACGAAGCCAGGCCAGCCCCTGCCACCAGGGCTTTTTTAATGTTTTGCATGTAAAAACAAACAAAAATAAAATAGAGTCACAAGCCCCAAGGGAGTAGAGAGCCATGAGACCCAAAGGAAGCGCTGAAGCCTTAGATATGCGTCGACTGGGGGCTGCCCGCTTGTTGAAAGAGGGGAAAGGGATAAAGAGACGGCCCGCCTGGTAGGGGCTTCGCCTTCGGCCGTGTGGGAATGGAAACGGCGCCTGGAGGAAGAAGGAGAAGAGGCCCTCCAGGCCCGGCCCCGGCCTAAACGGAAGCGGCGGCTCAGTGAGGAGCAACAACAGCGCTTGAGCGAACTGCTGCTCCAAGGCCCACGAGCGGTGGGGTTTCCGACCGAGTTATGGACCCTGAAACGGGTGGCCCAGGTGATCGAACGGGAGTTTGGCATCCAGTACCATCCTGCGCATGTGTGGCGCATCTTACGCGCCATGGGCTTCAGTTACCAGAAACCGGAACGGCGGGCACGGGAACGGGACGAAGAAGCCATCCGACGGTGGCGCAAAATGACTTGAGAAGCAATAAAAAAGCCCAGGCTGAAAACAAAGTCATCGTCATTTCCGACGAAAGCGGCTTTATGTTGCAGCCGGTGGTGCGGCGGCCTGGGCGCCCAAGGGAAAAACGCCCCAGCAGTATAGTTGGGATCGCCATCACCGCCTTTCTACTATCGCAGCGTTGGTCCTCTTTCCTGAAGAAGAGAAAGTGGGCTTATCCTTTCAGCTGGTGGCTCACAATATCAAAGG
>DUEP01000077.1 GCA_011176535.1 Anaerolineae bacterium
AACTTTTATCCAAAACCTCGGAAATTTCTCTTTCGCCCCCGAGGAAAAAAGGATATAGTGAAATTGTGAATGAAACAGGTCTCCTTACCGGTCTTTTCATGCTTTTCGCCATCGGGGTGGGCTTCCTGTGGGTCATCAAGGTGGAATACCACCTCGGAGCCCACATCTGGAAGGGGGTCCTGGCCCTGGGGATAGGGCTTGCCCTTGGCGCCGCCTTCATTCCGTCGTTTTGGGGCTCGGCCCTCCTGGGCATCCTGGGAGGCTCCATTGCATGGGGCGCCACCGAACTCCCGGATCAGGAACAGCGGGTGGCTCAGGGGCTGTTCCCAGCCAACCCCCGCAAGCGACGCTCCAAGCAAGGCCTCTCCATCCGCTGGTTTTTGCCGCCGCTGGCTCTGCTATTGGGGGCCGTCTTCGTGGCTGGCCGCTCGTGGGCCGGTCCCGTGCTGGCGGTGACCACCTTCGCCACGATTGGCTTCGGCCATGTGCTAGTACGACGCCTCCACGCCCAGTTCGGCACACGCCCTGGATGGCCGCTCGTGGCCCTAGGGCTGGCGCTCCTGGGCTATAGCAGCCTGCTGCCCGGGAAAACACTTTCCGCCGTGGTGGGGATTACCGCCGTCACGGTGTTTTGGGATGGGGTCGAAATCTTTCGCCAGGAAAAACGGAAACGGCGCGAGGCCCTGAAATCCCGTCAAAACGCCCCCGAAGAAGAGGCTTCTGAATCCCGTTGACGTTGCCCGCCAAGGAGGGCATTATGCCGCCGCACATTTTCTGCCTGGGACTCAATCACCGCACCGCAGACCTTGCCTTGCGCGAGCAAATCGCCTTTTCCGAAGAAGAGATCCGCGCCGCACTATCCCGTCTGGGCTGTGGGACCAACGGCAGCCGCCCGGCACAGGTCTCCGAGATGGTCATCCTTTCCACCTGCAACCGCACCGAAATCTACGCCGTTTCCCCCGCCGAAGATGTCTTTGCCGTGCTGGAGTCTTTCCTGACCGACACCAAAGGCCTGTCGCCCGCACAACTTCAGGGCCATCTGTATCGTTACCGCGATGGGGAGGCCGTGGCGCATCTGTTTCGGGTGGCTGCCGGGCTGGATTCGTTAGTGCTGGGCGAGCCGCAAATCCTGGGCCAGGTAACCCGCGCCTGGGAACTGGCCCGCAGTCAAGGCACCGTGCGGGTGGTGCTGGGCCGACTGTTCCAGGCCGCCATTCACGCCGGCAAACGCGCCCGCACCGAGACGACCATCAGCCACAACCCGGTCTCAGTCGCTTCTATGGCCGTGCACTTGGCCGCCCAAAAGGTGCCCGATCTGGCCACCACCCGGGTGCTGGTGCTGGGTGCGGGTGAAATGGCCGAGCGAGCCACCGAAGCCCTGCGCAAACGCGGCGTCACCCGCCTACGGGTGATGAACCGCACCCTGAGCCGCGCCCAGGCTCTGGCTCAGCGTTGGGCGGCCGAGGCCACGACTTTCGAGCACCTCCTGGACGGGTTGGCCTGGGCCGACATTGTCATCGCCTCGACCGGCGCACCTCACACCCTCATTCACCGCCGCCATGTCATCGAAATCCTGCCCGCACGCCAAGGGCGCCCTCTCGTTTTGCTGGACATCGCCCTTCCCCGTGATGTGGACGCCGATGTAGGCACGTTGCCTGGGGTGGCTCTGTACGACCTGGACGCCCTGCAACACCATCTGGAAGACGCGCTCTCCGCCCGTCGTGCCGCCATCCCCCAGGTGGAAGCCATCCTGGCCGAGGAACACGCCGCCTTTATGGCCTATCTGCGCACCTTGGATGTGGCGCCGATCATCCGGGCGTTGCGCGAACAGGCCGAGGCCATCCGTAAAGCCGAACTGGAACGCACCCTGCGCAAAATGCCTCACTTGAGCGAGGCCGACCGCGCCCGCCTGGATGCGCTGACCAAAGCCCTGACCAAGAAACTGCTCCACGCCCCCACAATGACGCTCAAAGAGGCGGCCTTAGGTTCCCATGCCGCCGAAACCGCCTCTGTGGCCCGGCGCCTGTTTGGTCTGGAAACCTTATCTTCCCAGGCCGAATCCTCATCCCCCTCCTAACCCCAAGAAGCCTCCCAAACGGTATCGCTCACCCCCTTATCGTGAAGCCTTATGGACACCACGCCCACCCTCGTTTTCGCCACCCGACCTTCGGCCCTGGCACGCTGGCAGACCCACTGGGTCATCCGGGCGTTGCAGGACGCGCATCCCGGCTTGACCTGCCGCGAGGAGATCATCGTGACCCGGGGCGACCGGGTGCTCGACCGACCGCTTCCTGAAATCGGCGGCAAGGGCCTGTTCACCCAGGAACTGGAAGCGGCGCTGTTGAGCGGTCGGGTACACGCGGCGGTGCACTCGTTGAAGGATTTGCCCACCGCCATACCGCCCAGTTTGACCGTGGGGGCGGTGCCCGCCCGGGCTGAAGTGCGCGACGCTTTGGTCTCGGCGCACGGCTACACCCTGGCGACGTTGCCCCAGGGCGCTGTGGTGGGCACTTCCAGCCTGCGCCGGGCCGCGCAGTTGCTGGCCCTGCGACCGGACCTGCACATCCGCCCCCTGCGCGGCAATGTGGACACCCGCGTGCGCAAAGCCCTCTCCAAGCAGTACGACGCCATTGTGCTGGCCGGCGCCGGCCTGACCCGGCTGGGATTGACCGGGCATGTGACCCAATGGCTGCCGTTGGAGGTCGTGTTACCCGCGCCGGGCCAAGGGGCGCTGGCCGTGCAATGCCGCGCCGACGACCGGGCCACGCTGCGCCTGTTACAGGCGGTGGACGACGCTGCCACCCGTGCGGCGGTCGCGGCGGAGCGCGCCTTCCTGGCTGCGTTGGGCGGAGGCTGTGCGGTGCCCGTGGCCGCCTACGCCCAATGGGTGGCGCCGGAGCGCTTGCGCCTGACCGGCTTCGTGGGCGCCACCGATGGCAGTGGCTTTTGGCGCGGCCAGATGGAAGGCGCCGAGCCTGCCGCTTTGGGGCGCGCTTTAGCCGAGCAGGCACTGGCCCAAGGGGCACGACAATGGTTGGGGTAAGTCAGGGTGAACCCGGTTCCTGTGAAAATTACGCGGCTAACTGGAGCATTTTGGCTTGGACGCTCTCCAGCAAGGTGTCCCGTAAAAGGGTGCTGGCATTCAAAATCTCGATACCGATGAGTTCCCCCTGATCGCCGAGTTCGGCAATGATGTTCGGCGTCAGTTCAACACTGTTGGCTTCCGGCCCTTCGGAAAGCGCAAGGTGCAGAATGTCCTCTTCGGCAAAGTATTTCGAGCGAGGCGTTTTCTTTTCATGCGTCATAGACGTGCCTCCCGTTCCGCAAACGGGATGTGATCTGTTGGCGCGTGGTGACATGAACCGTTACCGGAAGGATGGCATCTGGCAGAAGTTCGTAGGGCACGACCACCAATTGCCTTCCATGTCGCCCATAGCGATCCAGCGCCCTGGAGCCGTATCCAGGTAGCGTTCAGGACTATACCGCACGATTTTCTTCAATACGCTGCAGATCGAAACCGCGCAATGTGGCGCGGTACCGCATGTAAGCCGTCCATACAATACGCTTTTTCTCCATCGCCCCAGATCAGGCTACCAAGGCACGGGAAAAGCGTCGCGCGATTTCAATTACATCATCCCTGGTATGAACGCCCAACGCCTACCCAGATACACGCGAGGGAACCTCTTGAGAAAAACCAACCAGGTAGCCCCGGCTTTGCGTAAAGTGAAGTCACCCTTTGACAGCAACCCACAAGTCCTTGTCACTCGCCCGCGGGAGCAGGCCACCGAGTTGGTGGCCCTGCTGCACGAGCACGGCTTTGCTCCGGTGAGATTCCCTGCCATCGCCATCCGACCGATAGCGCCCAACCCGGCGCTGGATGCGGCGTTGGAGCGGTTGGCCGACTACGATTGGGTGGTGTTCACCAGCGTCAACGGCGTGCGCATCGCCTGGGAGCGGGCCCTCCAGTTGGAC
This sequence comes from Anaerolineae bacterium, assembly GCA_011176535.1. Taxonomy (NCBI): domain Bacteria; kingdom Bacillati; phylum Chloroflexota; class Anaerolineae; species Anaerolineae bacterium. The sequence continues at coordinate 3,973 of DUEP01000077.1, forward strand.
AAGACAGCGGGGTTGCAGACGGCTCAGGTGGCGGCCATTGGCCCCAAGACGGCGGCAGCGTTGCGCCATCGAGGTGTCTCGCCCGCTTTTGTGCCTGCTGAGTATGTGGCTGAGGCCATCCTCCCCGGTCTGGGCGATTTGCGAGGGCGGCGGGTGTTGCTGTTACGGGCGGCGCAGGCGCGTCAGGCCCTGCCCCAGTATATCCGTCGGGCCGGCGGGCAGGCCGACGAGATCCCCGTATACGAAACCGTGCCGGGGCAGCCGTCGCCCTCCGCATGGTCCGCTTTGCGCCGTGGTGTGGACTATCTCACCTTCACCAGCCCCTCCACGGCGCGTTATTTTGTGGACCTGGTGCGGCGCGCCGACCTGGATCCGTTGGACCTGCCTGGTGCGCCTCGCGTGGTGTGCATCGGCCCGATCACCGCCGCAGCCGCCCGGCAGCTCGGTTTCGTTGTCGCGGCTGTGGCCAGGCCCTACACCGCCGAAGGGCTGGCCGACACTCTCGTCCGGCTGGCCACATCCGACACCTGACTTCGCACACCGCACTTGGCACTGGGCACATCGCACTTCTCACTTCGCACAACCCTGGAGGTCTCACCATGAGCAAATTCCCCGTCTTCCCCACGGCCCGACCACGGCGCTTGCGCCAGACCCCCGCGCTGCGCCGGATGGTCCGGGAGACCGAACTCAACCCAGGGGATTTCATCTACCCCTTGTTTGTGCGACATGGCCGCGGGATCCGGAGGGAAGTGCCCTCCATGCCGGGGGTGTACCAACTCTCGGTGGACCAACTGGCCCCTGAGGTCCGGGAAGTGTGGGCTTTGGGCATTCCTGCGGTCATCTTGTTCGGGATTCCCGCCCATAAGGACCCCATCGGGGAGGAGAATTACGACGCGCACGGGATCGTACAACAGGCCGTGCGGGCCATCAAGGAGGCGGTGCCCGAGATGGTCGTGATCACCGATGTATGCCTGTGCGAGTACACGGACCATGGCCACTGTGGCGTGCTCAATCTGGGCACACCGAAGCCGCACGCGCATCTGCCGGAAGGGTTTGTGCTCAACGACCCCACGCTGGAGGTATTGGGGCAAGTGGCCGTCTCCCACGCTGAAGCCGGGGCCGATGTGGTCGCCCTCAGCGGCATGATGGACGGTATGGTGCAGGCCATCCGGCGAGTCTTGGACGACGCGCACTTTGAGCACATTCCCATTCTTTCCTATGCCGTGAAGTACGCTTCGGGCTTCTACGGGCCGTTTCGCGATGCGGCGGAATCGCCACCCAGGTTCGGCGACCGGCGTTCCCATCAGATGGACCCGGCCAACGCGGCCGAAGCGTTGAAAGAAGCGGCCATTGATGTGGCCGAAGGCGCGGATATGCTCATGGTCAAGCCGGCCTTGCCCTACCTGGATGTGATTCGACGGGTGAAGGACGCTTTCCCCGAGGTGCCGTTGGCGGCCTACAATGTGAGCGGCGAGTACAGCATGATCAAGGCCGCAACGGCCAACGGTTGGCTGGACGAGCGCCGTGTGGTGTTGGAGGCGCTGACGGCCATCAAGCGTGCCGGAGCAGATTTGATTTTGACTTATCACGCGAAGGACGCGACGCGGTGGTTGGGCTGACCCCCCTCTGCTCTCACCCGATTTGATTATTTCATCGTCTTCGGCATGGGTACTGATCCAAAACCAAAGGAACTCTTCCGGGACATCAACGCTCAAAGCGCGATAGCGCCGACCAATGCGCACCGACCAGTTGCCAGTTCTTCGGGCGGTAGGCCAGCAATGACCTTTTGGATCCCCTCTACCGAGATGTTCATCGCTCTCCATTCCTTGGGCGAAGTCCTGGGATTTATTTGCCAAACTCCATACCAGACGGAGGAGCAATGGCTCAAAAACCCCAACCATATGCCAACCTTTCCCTCGATGCGGCGCGGGAACGCCAGGAGCGGGACCGGCGTTACCCTCAGGTGGACTTCGATCAGTCCCCCTTTACCATCGCCTGGGAGGTCACCCGGGCCTGCGCGTATGCCTGTGTGCATTGCCGTGCCGATGCCCAGCCACAGCGGCATCCCGATGAGTTGACCACAGAAGAAGCCTTCCGGCTCATCGACCAGTTGGCCGAGTTCGGCACGCGGCCCATCCTCATCTTCACCGGCGGCGACCCAATGATGCGCCGCGATTTATTCGATTTGATCGCCTACGCAACCGAAAAAGGCCTGCGCTGTGCGTTGACCCCCACGGCGACGGCGCTGCCCACGTTGGAACGGCTGAAGAAAGCACGCGAAGCGGGTATCCGGCGCGTGGCGCTCAGCCTGGACGCTCCGCGCCCCGCGGTGCACGACGATTTCCGCAAAGTGGGCGGCTCCTGGCAGCGCACCATGGATATCCTTAAACGAGCTCGCGAGGTGGGGCTGAGTGTGCAGGTCAACACCACCGTAGCGCGGCACAATGTGGACATCTTGCCTGAAATGGTGCCCTTTCTGGAAGAAGTAGGGGCCGTACAATGGTCGGTCTTCTTTCTGGTGCCCACGGGCCGTGCGCAGGTACCCTGGATGATTTCTGCCGAGGAACACGAGCGGGTGTTCAACTGGCTGTACGATCTTTCCAAAACGGCCCCCTTTGACATCAAAGCCACAGCGGCGCCCATGTACCGCCGGGTGGCCATCGAACGGCGGCGGGCCGAGTTGGGCGGCGACGCACCGGTTGCCTTTCAGGGGGCCGGGTTTCAGTATGCCGACGGCCTGCATCGAGCGCCGAAAGGGGTCAACGACGGCAAAGGCTTTCTCTTCATCTCCCATGTGGGTGATATTGAACCCTCGGGCTTTCTTCCCATTGCCGCGGGCAACGTGCGGCGCGACCATGTGGTAGAGGTCTATCGCCACAGCTCCCTCTTCCGCGACTTACGGGATCCCGACAAACTGAAGGGACCATGTGGCACCTGTAAGTACCGCGAGGTGTGCGGCGGCCAGCGTGGCCGGGCCTACGGTGTGTTTGGCGATTATCTGGCCAGTGACCCCGGGTGCGTGCTGGTAGCCGAGGCCATCCGACGTGGGGAATATCGCCCTGAAGGGTTGACCCCGCATGTCCAGCGTATCGTTTTAGGTGAGGCGTAGAGGAGAGCGTATGGCCAACGAACCGCAATTGCGCTTTCTGCGGGCTTGTCAGGGTTTACCGGTGGACGCTACGCCGGTGTGGTTCATGCGGCAGGCCGGGCGTTACATGCCCGAATACCGCGCCATCCGTGCTCGTTATAGTCTGCTGGAGATCACCCGCCGCCCGGAGGTGGCTGCCGAAGTCACATTGCAGCCAGTAGAGGCGCTGGGCGTGGACGCAGCCATTCTGTTTGCCGACATCCTGCTCCCCGTGGAGCCAATGGGACTGCGCCTGGAGTTCGTCCCTGGCCGCGGGCCGGTCATCCATGAGCCGGTGCGCACGGCAGCGGATGTGGCTCGTTTGCGGGTGCCCGACCCAGTGAGCGATTTGGGGCATGTGTTGGAAGCTGTACGCCTGGTGCGTCGGGCGCTGGAAGGGAAGCCGGTGGCCCTCATCGGTTTCGCCGGTGCGCCGTTTACCGTGGCCTCGTATATTGTGGAAGGGGGCCCCTCACGACATTATCGGACCACCAAACGGATGATGTACGCTGCGCCAGCAGTATGGGAGGCGCTGATGGACAAACTGGCCAATGCGCTGGCTGCCTATCTAGTGGCTCAAGTGGAAGCCGGTGCCCAGGCCGTGCAGTTGTTCGATTCCTGGGTGGGCGCGCTCAGTTTGTCGGACTACCGGCGCTATGTGCTGCCTTACTCCCGACGGGTGTTGCAGGCCGCGATGGACACCGGCGTGCCAGTGATTCACTTCGGCACGGGCACCGGTCATCTGTTGGAGGCCATGCGCGAGGCGGGGGGGACAGTCATCGGCGTGGACTGGCGCGAGCCTTTGGATCGCGCGGCGGCCCGTTTGGGCGAGGGAGTGGCCTTGCAAGGCAACCTGGACCCCGTCGCCCTGTTCGCGCCGCTGCCGGTGCTCCGTGAGCAGGTGGACGAGGTGTTGCGCCGCGCGCCCCGCCGAGGGCACATCTTCAACCTGGGCCACGGCATTCTACCCGACACGCCTGTCGAGGCCGTGCGGGCCGTGGTCGAGATGGTGCACGAGCGGACGGCTTCCTAAGTTGCATTGGCATCAACCGATTGAGGTACTTCATGACTTCGCCTTTCCCATCTCCAACGAAACCCTCACCCCTTTTCATCTATGCCATCGTCGGTGGGGGGATCGCCGGTCTGGCGGCCGCTTATCAGGCGGCGCTGCTCGCCCGGGAGCAAGGATGGTCACCGAGCCAGATCGTGCTCTACGAGGCCACGCCGCGCCTGGGCGGCAAAATCACCACCGAGCGGGTGGACGGCTTCGTCATCGAGGGCGGGCCGGATACCTTCCTGGCCACCAAACCCTGGGCGGTGGAACTCTGCCGCGAACTGGACCTCGCCGAGCGGTTGCACGGTACCAATCCCCATCAACGGGCCACCTATGTGCTCCACCGTGGACGTTTGGAGCCGTTGCCCGACGGCCTGACCATGATGATTCCCACCCGCTTTGGCCCTATGCTGCGCACCCGCCTGCTGACCTGGCCGCAGAAGGCCCGCATGGGGCTCGATTTCTTCCTCCCGCCCCGGCGCGATGAGGGCGATGAGAGCCTGGGCGCTTTCGTCAGCCGTCGCCTGGGACGGGCGGCCTATGAGCGGCTTATCGAACCCTTGATGAGCGGCATCTACGCCGGCGATGGCGACCGCCTCAGTGTGTTGGCCACTTTCCCCTACTTACGTGAACTGGAGCGCCAGCACGGTGGCCTGATTCGCGGCGCTTTGGCCATGCGCCGGAAAATGGGCCGCCGCGCCCCAGGCTCCCGTAGCGCCTTTCTTACCCCTACCACCGGACTGGCCGAGATCGTGGAAGCCCTGGTGGACTTTCTGCACCGGGAGGGGGTGCAACTCCGGGTGGGGGTGCCCGTCCTGCGGGTCCAGGCCGGACCTCGGGGGTACGCGCTGGAGACCCCAGAGGGGTTGGTTCCGGCCCAGAGGGTGGTGCTGGCGACCCCAGCGTATGTCACAGCCGCTCTGGTGGCCGACCTAGCACCTAACCTAGCCGCCCCGCTACGGGAGATTCCGTATGTGACCACGGCCACGGTTTCCCTGGCATACCGCGCCAGCGACCTGCCGCGCCCTCTGGATGGCTACGGCTATGTCATCCCCCGCAAGGAGGGACGGGCAGCGTTGGCCTGCACCTGGAGCTCCACCAAATTCCCCCACCGCGCGCCGGAGGGGTACGCGTTGCTGCGGGTGTTCATCGGCCGCGCCGGTCAGGAGGATGACCTACCCTGGGACGAGGCCGGGTTGCTGGAAGTGGCCCGGCGAGAAGTGCGCCAGACTTTGGGCATCACCGCACCACCGGTGCTGCAGCGCGTCTTCCTTTGGCCGCGGGCCATGCCGCAATACAACCTGGGCCATCTGGAGCGCCTGGCCCGCATCGAGCAGGCGCTGACCCGCTGGCCCGGCCTGGCGCTGGCGGGTAACGCCTATCGCGGCATTGGCCTTCCCGACTGCATTCGCTCAGGGAGAGAGGCGGTGAGGGAGTTAGGAATTAGGAGTTAGGAATTAGGCCGTCGTTGGCCATCTCCAACTCGCCCTTCACAACTCGCATCCCCCGGAGGTTCCTATGCGCATTGCCCAATCCATTGAATGGTTCAAAAAAGCCCAGCGTGTACTGCCCGGCGGGGTGGATTCGCCGGTGCGGGCCTTGCGTGCGGTGGGTGGACAGCCGTTGTTCATTCAGCGCGGCGAAGGGCCTTATCTGTACGATGTGGACGGCAATCGGTTCATCGACTATGTGCTCTCGTGGGGGCCCCTCGTTTTGGGGCACGCCCATCCGGAGGTGGTCGAGGCCTTGCAGCAGGCGGTGGCCCGAGGCACCAGTTATGGCGCGCCCAGCCCGCTGGAAGTGGAGTTGGCCGAGTTGGTGCGCGTTTTCTTCCCTTCCATCGAGATGATTCGCTTCGTCAACTCGGGCACCGAAGCCACCATGAGCGCGCTGCGCCTGGCGCGGGCATACACCGGGCGGGACAAAATCGTCAAGTTCCAGGGTTGCTATCACGGCCATGCGGACATGTTGCTGGTGCAGGCCGGGTCTGGCGTGGCGACTTTGGGCCTGCCCGATTCCCCTGGGGTGCCGCGCGGAGCCACCCAGGATACCCTGGTGGCGCGCTACAACAACCTGGAGAGCGTGCGCGCCCTATTCAAGCAGTATCCCGAGGAAATTGCCGCCGTGATCGTCGAGCCGGTGGCCGGGAACATGGGCGTGGTGCCGCCGGTGGAGGGCTTTTTACAAGGCCTGCGCGAGATCACCCGCCAACACGGCGCGCTGCTCATCTTTGACGAGGTGATGACGGGATGGCGAGTGCATCCCGGTGGCGCGCAGGCGCTCTACGGGGTGACGCCCGACCTGACCACCCTGGGCAAGGTCATCGGCGGCGGGCTGCCGGTGGGCGCTTACGGCGGGCGGCGCGACATCATGGAGATGGTCGCGCCGGTGGGGCCGATGTACCAGGCGGGTACGCTCTCGGGGAACCCGCTGGCCATGACGGCGGGCATCGTCACCTTGCGGGTGCTGCAACGCCCGGGGGTGTGGGAACGCCTGGAGGCTGCGGCTCGCCGCCTGACCGAGGGCATCGGCGCAGCGGCCCGCGCTGCGGGGGTGCCGGTGCAGCAAACCCGTGTGGGGACGATGTTCGCCGTCTTCTTCACCGAGACGCCGGTGCGCGATTGGGAGACGGTGAAAACCAGCGACACCGCGCGCTTTGCCCGTTTCTTCCGGGCCATGCTAGAACGCGGGGTGTACCTGGCCCCCTCTCAGTTCGAGGCCGGCTTCGTCAGCCTGGCTCATGACGACGCGGTGATCGAAGCCACGATAGAGGCAGCGAGGGAGGCGTTGAAACTTGTTGGGGCGTGAGTTGGTAGTACAATACCCCCATGCGCAATCTGGAACTCTCCCCCGAAGCCATTCGTGAGTTGGGCGAACAGGTGACGGCCTTCGTCACCCGCTATCTGAGCACCTTGTCCACAACACGCATCACGCCGGAGGGCCTGGACGCCCAGGCCCTGCAGCGCCTGCTGGACGAACCCGTGCCCTACCAAAGCCAGGGCGTCGACCGGGCGTTGAGCGACTTCGAGGAGAAAATCGCCGCCAACGCCGTGCGCATCGGCCACCCCCGCTTCTTCGCCTGGGTGCGCACCTCGCCGCTGGCCGGGGCGGTGTTCGCCGAGGCGTTGGCCGCCGCCCTCAACCAGTCGGTGGCCGTGTGGCAGGGGGCCCCATCGGCTACCGAGGCCGAGCGCTTGGTGGTTCGCTGGCTACGCGAAATCGCCGGGTTCGCCCCTACCGCCGACGGCCTCCTCACCTCCGGCGGCTCCATGGCCAACTTCATCGCCCTCCTGGCCGCCCGCCAGGCCGCTTTCCCCCAGGTGCGCCAGGAGGGCCTGCGCCACGCCCCCGACCTCACCGTGTACCTCACCGACCAGAGCCACTACAGCGTGATCAAGGCCGTGGAGATGATAGGGTTGGGCCGCCGGGCGCTCCACTTTGTCCCCACCGACGAGGCCTTCCGCATGGACCCAGACGCCCTGCGCGAGGCCATCCGCGCCGACCGCCACGCCGGAAGACAGCCCATGGCCGTGATCGCCACCTTGGGCACCACCAACACCGGCGCCTGTGACGACCTGGTCGCCCTGGCACAGGTGTGCGCCGAGGAGGGCGTCTGGCTCCATGTGGACGGCGCCTACGGCGGCATCGTGGCTTCCATCCCTGGCTATGCGCACCTGGCCCGCGGCCTGCCCCTGGCCGACTCGCTCACCATCGACCCCCACAAAACCCTCTTTGTCCCCTTTGAGGCCGGCGCCGTGCTGCTGCGGGACCCCCGTTGGCTCCCCGCCACCTTCCGCATCAGCGCCGATTACCTGCCCGGCCTGGGCGAGGACCCCCACTTCCACTTCCGGGATTACGGCCCACAACTCTCCCGCATGTTCCGGGCGTTGAAAATCTACCTCACCCTGAAAATCTACGGCTTCGACGCCATCCGCCAGGCCATGGCCGAGACCTTTCGGCTGGCGCAACGATTCGCCGAAATGGTCAAAAAGGCTCAGGATTTTGAATTGCTGGCTCCGGTACCCCTGGGCATCGTCACCTTTCGCTATCGGGGCACCGGGGAACAAAGGCTCTCCAGGGAGGCGCTCAACCCGCTAAACGCGGCGCTGGCCCGAGAGGTCCAGAAGCGAGGCCAGGTGTTCCTGGCCTCAACCCGCCTCAGGGGACAGACCGTCCTGCGAGCAGCCTTTCTCTCTTACCGCACTTCGGAAGCCGACATCCCCCTTGTGCTGGAAGAAATCCGCACGGTGGTCGCAGCGCTGGGAAAGTCCATGCCCGGCACATAAAAACGGCGACCCAACGCACAGGTTGGATCGCCAAAAGAGAGACACGGGGAAGGGTTCAGGCCGAAGCCGCCTTGAGTTCCGCCTTGAAGCCCTCAATGGCCGTCACCGGAGTGGGGTCCGTCTCGTAAAGCATGGACAAATAGTAGGCCACATAATCGCCGCAATGCAGCAGCGCCCACTGCTGGGCCAGGCGCGTCTCGCCAGGGGCGGTGATCACATCGGTGTTCAGGCCCTCCACCATGAAAGCCTTGCGCGTCAACTCCACGCGCAACTGGTTACGGGTATGCTCCGTGGAGCCAGTGAGGAACAGCATCATCGCCTGGGCGAAGAGGGGCTCAGGGTTCAGAATGCCTGCCAAGGTGTTGTGATCCGCTTCGGGCAAAAACTCGAACTGCGCCCAGGCCTTGGCGATCTCGCTGACCTGCCCCTTCCAGCGGCGGGCCACCGGAGCGAAAAGCCCGCTGCCGAACACGGCCACCCAGCGGTTCATCAACTGCCCCGCCAGCCGCTTGGCCGGGTTTTGCGTCACCGGCACCTCGGCGCGCAGGTTGGCCTGCTGGGTTTTCATCGTTTCCACCGCGTCGGCCAACTCTCGCTCGGGGTCAGGAACCCATCCCAGGCGGGCGAAGAGGGCCAGCAACAGCCCAAAGGAGTAGCCCACGGCGGCCCGCGGCTGGCCGCGATGCTCGAAGCGCCACAGCGTGGCCCCGGCTTCATCGGCCCGGGCGGCCAACTGCCCGCCCGTGGTCACGGCCACCAGGCGACAGCCCCGGGTGCGCGCCACCTCGAAGGCCGAAAGGGTTTCCTCGGTGTTGCCCGAATGGGACGAGGCGATAACCAGGGTCTCCGGCCCCTCGGCCCAGGCGGGCAACTCGTAATCGCGCCACACCGCCACCGGCAACGGACAGAGGGGGGCGATGTAGGCGTTGAGCAGGTCGGCCCCGATGGCCGAGCCGCCCATCCCGGCAATGATCACCCGCTGCACACCCGCTGCATCCGGCAAAGGCAGGGCCTGGCCCAATTTCCAGGCCTGCCACAACTGGTCGGGCAGGCCGTCGATTTCACCCAGCATGTTCTGGGTGTCAATTTCCGAGAAGCGTTGCCCTTGATTTAGGTCCATTCCTCTCCTCCTGGCAGGACAAAGGTTGCATCAAAGGGTTGCTTCAATTGTACCAAAAGGGCCCCTTTGTTTTTCGGAGCCCTGGCTCCGAGGGCCTGGCCGCGTCGGGCGCGGCGAATCAAAGCGGCGTCAGGCCTTCGGCAGGTTTAGGCAAGGGCCTTCGGCGGGCTCAGGCCAGGGCCATCGCCTTTCAAAGCCCAACCCTGTGGAATAACGACCAACGACGCCACGACCTACGACACAACGACCCGCGCACCCGCTCATGGCGCGGGCCTCGCGCAGCGCAGCGTCTGGTGCCAACTCACTTCCAAACCTCAAAGCAGGTCTTGCCAAAACCACAAAACGGGGTATAATGAGCGCCGTGAAATCCTTGTTTCGATTACAAATCAAGAATGACTTTATTTTCTGGCTAGCCGTGCTGGGGGGAAACCTCTTGCTTTTCGCCCCCCTTTACCTCATCACTTGGCCAGGCAACACCTTCTTCCCCGATGTGGCGAGGTGGACCAGCCTGCGCACGCGGCAAAACTACGACCTTTGGCGATTCGGGCTGGAGTGGCTGGGACTGATCACCCTTTGGGTGAACCTCCCCCGCCTGCGAACACCCCGCACCCGCCGTGTTTTTCGCTGGGTGGCCTTTGCCCTGCTGCTCACCTTCCTGGTATACCAATCCTATGAGGCCGTGGTGGTGGGCCTCTATCACAACCGCCCCGACTTCGTCAACGATTGGGCGTTTCTGGCCGGGGGCATCGGCTTCGTGCTGGACAGCCTCAGCCTGCCCTGGTGGCTCGTCGCAGGCGGGGTTTTGGGGCCTTTCCTCCTCCTGGCGTTGTTGTATCACCTCACGGGCATCCCCTTTGCGGCCGGCCTGCCCGAAAAACTGATGCCCTTCTCCCGTCGGGCCTTTCTGCTGCTCGCCCTGTTAGCGCTGGGCTATGCCCTGATGTACCCCCAGGACGCCGCCACCCCTGAGGGCGAAGTGGCCAGCCTCGCCCTCAAGGTCAGGGCCAACCTCCAGCGCGCCCGGCGCACCCACGAGCGGGTGAAGGTCATGCAACAGGTCTCGCCTTACGCGACCTATGACTATCGTCGCTACACCCTGGCGGAGCACCCCAACATCTACCTGTTTTTCCTGGAATCCTACGGCAGCGTGCTGGTCACCGACCCCGTTTTCCGCCCCCGGTACGAGGCCCTCATGGCGCGGGTGCAGCGCGAACTGGCCAGCGCGGGCTGGCATATGGCCACCGGGCTGAGCCGCTCGCCAGTTTGGGGTGGGGGCTCCTGGATGGCCTATACCAGCATGCTGTGCGGCGTGCGCCTCGCCCAGCAACCGCAATACCTGGCGCTCAAGTACGGCTTTCAAAACACCCCTTATCCTCACTTAGGGCGCTACCTCCAGAGCCAGGGCTATCGCTTTACCTGGGTGGTGCCCATCAACCGCAAACTGAACCCCGCTTATCAGGCGGCCAACCAGCGCTTCTACGGCCCCGATGTGTGGCTCACCTTTGCCGACCTGGATTATTACGGCCCTGAGTACAGTTGGGGGCCCTCCCCACCCGATCAGTACACCTTGGGCTTTCTGCGCCACTGGTTGGCTCAACAGCCGCCCAGACCCAACTTCGTGTTCTTTCTCACGCAAAACACCCACTACTACTTCGCTCCCGTGCCGCCCGTGGTGGACGACTGGCGCGACCTCAACGACCCCAACATCGACGACCCCAAGTCCCATCCCAAACTCAGCCGCACCGAAGCTTACATGCAGGCTGTCGCATACGACTGGACGGTGCTGGCCGACTTCATTCGCCACGCCAGGCCGGACGATGTCTTCATCCTGATTGGCGACCACCAGCCGCCCCTGGTCTCCGGGCCGTGGGATGGCTACGATACCATCGTGCACATCATCGCCCGCGATCCTGCCTTTGTGGAGGGCTTCACCGCTTACGGGCTGATCCCCGGCATGTTGCCCGATCTGAACGCACCCCGGCTGCACCACGAGGGGCTGTACTCCCTCCTCATGCGGCAACTGGTGGCCCGCTGGGGCGTCCATCCGGACGACCTGCCCGCCTACCACCCCCGCGGCATCCGCATCCCCGGCATCATGGAGAAGATCCGCTCCATTTACCGCAAAGGCGAGAAGTTCAAACCCACCGCCTCAGAGCGATAACCGGAAAGGATGCGCCCTGTGACCTATCGTGACCTGCGATTCGAGATGCTTGTCGCCCTGGCCGCCCTGCTCGTCGGGGGGCTCTGGCAGCGACATGTGGCGCCGGCCGGTGCGCCGTGCTGGCTAGCCCTGAGCGCCCTGGGCGTGCTCTACCTGCTGGCTTATACCCTCCGGCACCTGGGCGAAAACCGCCCTGCTTCTGACACGCCGCTTTACCCCACCTTTGGCGCAGCCAACGGCCTAACCCTGCTCCGGGGGCTGGCCGTCGCCCTCCTGCTGGGGTTCTTTTGCCCCCGCACGGCGCAGGGGTGGGTGCCCGGCGCCCTGTACACCTTCGTGGCCCTGAGCGACTGGTGGGACGGGTTCCTCGCCCGCCGCACTCGGCGCGCCTCGCTGCTGGGCCAGCGGCTGGACCTGATGGTGGACGGCCTGGGTGTGCTGGTGGCCTCGGCCCTGGCCGTGGTCTTGGGCCGCCTGCCCTGGTGGTACCTGAGCGTGGGGCTGGCGCGCTACGCCTTCCTGCTCTGGGAAGCCGGGCTGCGTGCTTTGGGCCGCTCTCCCCAGCCCCTCCCGCCCGAGCCGCAACGCCGCGCCAACGCCGGGCTGATGATGGGTTTCCTCGCCGTGGCGCTGTGGCCGGTGTTTCCGCCCCAGGCGTTGACGCTGGTGGGCGTATGGTTCTTCATCCCCTTCGCCGCGGGTTTTCTCAGAGACGCGCTGTGGGTGATCCACCCCAGGTCCACCTCCGCGCCCCATGAGAAGCCTCTCCTGGGCGCAGCGTATGCCCTGGTGCGGCTGCTGAGCGCCGCCGGGCTGGGGGCGCTCCTCTGGAGCCATCCTCTCTCTGGCTGGCTCCGGTGGAGCGGCAGCCTGCTGGTCGGGCTGCTGGCCCTGGGCGTCCTCCCCCGCCTGGCGGCCCTGGGCGGCCTGCTGACCTTTGGGGCGGCCTGGGCGGCGGGGCTGCCGCTGAGCCCTATCACCGCCCTGCTCTCAGCAGGCCTCACGGCAATAGCCTTCTATGGCGGCGGGGCAGCCTGTCTGTGGGCGCCTGACGAGCGTTTTTTCCTCACCCGAGCGGGAGTCCAACCACCCGTCAAGGGATGAGGGAAAAGTGCTCATCAAACACCCCAAAAAGCGCTCCAAAAGTCAAAAATGGGTGTATAGTAGATGCAAAGCGATGAAAACTCTGCCCTTGCGCAAAACGCTAAGCGGCCTGCTGCTGTTAGCGTTGCTGGCCTGGGCGGCGACGAAGGTCCCCTGGGACACCACCTGGCAGGTGTTGCGGCGTTTTCCTCCGGGGACGCTGGCTGCACTGCTGGCCCTCAACCTGCTCATTCTCTGGCTGTTCGTCCTGCGCTGGTGGTGGCTGCTGCGCGTGGCCGGGTTTCCCGTTTCATGGGGCCGTTTGATGGCCTACCGCCTGGCCGGCTTCAGTGTGAGTTACTTCACCCCCGGCTCCCAATTCGGCGGCGAGCCGCTACAGGTGTTCGCCCTGTACCGCAACGCAGGGGTGCCCCTGGCTCAGGCCACGGCGAGTGTGGCGCTGGACAAACTCTTCGAACTGGTGGGCAATTTCGGCTTTCTGCTGGTGGGCGCCCTGGCCCTGAGTCGGCTGGGCCTGTTCGATCCCGCAGCACGCAGGGGGCTTATGGTCGGCGCCGCGGGGTGGACCGCCCTCGCTGGCGGCTATCTGGTCTTCGTGTGTCGGGGGGCCTCACCCCTGAGCCGGTGGAGCGCGCGGCTGCCCTTCCTGGCCCGGCTGACCCGGGGCCTGGCTCAAACCGAAGCCGCCGCCCAAAACATCTGCCGCCGTCGCCGGGTCGTCTTCTGGGGACTGGTCTTCTCTCTCCCCATTTGGCTGGCCTTAATGACCGAGTATGCCCTGATGACATCCGGCCTGGGCCTGGCCCTTTCTCTGCCCCAAACCCTCGTCCTGATGACCGTAGCCCGGCTGGCCTTCCTGCTCCCCCTGCTGCCCGGCGGGCTGGGCGCGCTGGAAGCCGGGCTGGTGTTGGCCGGCAACCCCCTGGGCTATACTCCCGCCTTGGGCCTGGCGTTGGCCCTGGTGATCCGGTTTCGGGATGTCACCATAGGGAGCGTGGGCCTGTTCCTGGCTCATCGGATCGGGTTCCAGGCTATCCAAGCCTTTTCTTCTTCACTCGGCAAATCCAATGGAGGTTCTGCATGGAAGTTCAGGTTCAACGAATGGTCTGCGCACGCATTCCCACCCAAGAGGGGACGTTTCAACTCTGCCTTTACCACAACAACAAGGACGACAAGGAACATCTGGCGCTGGTGATGGGTGATGTCACCGGCGAAGCGGTGCTCGTGCGCATCCATTCAGAATGCTTTACCGGCGATGTGCTGGGGTCACGGCGCTGCGATTGCGGGGAACAACTGCATCTGGCCATGGAGCGCATCGCGGCCGAAGGCCGGGGGGTGATCGTCTATCTGCGCCAGGAAGGACGCGGTATCGGCCTGCTGGACAAACTGAAGGCGTACAACCTGCAGGACCAGGGGTACGACACGGTGGAGGCCAACCTGATTTTGGGCCATCAGGCCGACGAGCGCGAGTACGATGTGGGCTTGGCCATCCTGCGGGATTTAGGCGTGCGCTCAGTGCGCCTGCTGACCAACAATCCCGAGAAAATTGCCTGCCTAGAACGCTGGGGGATGCCCGTCAAGGAGCGGGTTTCTGTGGTCGCTCCGGTGCACGAAGAAAACCGCGCCTATCTGGAGACCAAAGCCCGCCGGATGAAGCATTTGCTGGACCTCGGCGCCCTTTCCCTCCACGCCCAGGAGGAATCCGCCGATGAGGCCTGAGCCCGCTCCCCAGGTTCCGGACCCTGTGGCGGAGATCCGCGCCTCGATGAGGGATTGCCCCACCCATGGGCGGCCTCTGGTCACCCTGACCTACGCCCAGAGCCTGGACGGGAGCATCAGTTACCGTCCCGACGCCCCGCTGACGCTGAGCGGCCCCGAAACCAAACACCTCACCCATCGCCTGCGTGCCGCCCATGACGCCATCCTGGTGGGCGTGGGCACTGTGCTGGCCGACGACCCCAAACTGACCGCGCGACGGGTCGGCGGGCCGCACCCTTTACCCGTGGTGCTGGATTCGCACCTACGCACACCGCCCACCGCGCGGGTGCTGCGCCATCCCCGCGGCTGCCTGTTGGCCACCACGCCCGAGGCCCCTCAGGAGCGCGAGGCGGCTTTGCGCGCCCAGGGCGCCCGAATGGTTCGTCTGCCGCGGGACGGGGAGGGCGTTTCCCTCCCCGCGCTCCTGGCGTGGCTATACGAAGAGGGCGTGCGCAGCCTAATGGTCGAAGGTGGTCGTCGGGTGCTCACCGCCTTCCTCAAAGCCGGACTGGTCGATTGGGTCCTGTTGACCATCGTGCCCTATTTCGTGGGCGGCGTGCCAGCCATCGCCCCCCTGCCCCCGCGCGAGCCGCATCCACAAAGCGTGGAAGCCTTCCCCGGCCTGAGCCCTGACTGGAAGGTGACCCGTCTTGGCCGCGACCTGGTCCTTTGGGGACGAATGGCTGGAGCGCAGTAAAGCCGCCTGCCCCATGGTATACTGAATTCGCCGCCTTTGGACGAGCGTCCTCCAGGAGGTACCTATGTCCTCATCGCCCATCGACCTGCAAAGCGCAGAGTTTCGCCAACTGCTCCGCAAGACCGTGCGCGAGACGGTGGAAGAATTCATCCGGGAAAACGAACTGCGCGCCCGGGAACTCTCCCTCATGGAACGGGTGATTCGTCTGGAAGAAAGCCTCAAAGCCCTGCGCGAAATCGAACTGGCCCATTTTGAGGCCATCGAGAAACGCTTTGAGGCCATGGAAAAGCGCTTCGAGGCTCTGCAACGTGAGACGAACGCCCGCTTCGAGGCCATGGACCAACGCTTCGAGGCGATGGAAAAACGCTTTGAAGCCATGGACAAGCGCTTCGAGGCTCTCCAGCGCGAGATGGATGCCCGGTTTGAAGCCATGGACCAACGCTTTGAAGCCCTCCAACGTGAGAGCGATGCTCGCTTTCAGGCGGTGGATCAACGCTTCGATGCCATGGACAAACGGCTCTCCCTGCTCCAATGGACTATGGGGGTGGGATTCACCCTGACCAACCTGATCATTTTGCTGAGCACTTTGTTTTTGCGGTAAAAGGAGCATCGTGGGTCAACGAGCAGTCACATCCCCACTCAACGAGGCCCTCTATTTCACCGCCCCGGGCCAGGTAACCCTGCGCCGTGAGCCCTGCCCCGCCCTCGGCCCTGGTCAGGTGCGCGTGCGCACGCGGCTTTCGGCCATCAGCCCCGGCACGGAGATGCTCATCTACCGCGGGCAGATGCCCCAGGGGCTGGCCGCCGACGAGGCCCTGGAAGCCCTCGCCGGGCCGCTGGCCTATCCCCTCAAGTACGGCTATGCTGCCGTGGGGCAGGTGACCGACCTGGGCGCAGGGGTTGATGATTCCTGGGCCGGGCGGTGGGTCTTCGCCTTCCAGCCCCACCAGGCCTGCTTCGTCGCCGCGGTGGACAGCCTGCTCCCCGTGCCGGAGGGCATCCCGCCGGAACGCGCTGCCTTCCTGCCCAACATGGAAACCGCGATCAACTTTCTGCTCGATGGCGCCCCGCTCCTCGGCGAGCGGGTGGTCGTCCTTGGGCAGGGCGTGGTCGGCCTGCTCACCACCGCCCTGCTGGCCCGCTTCCCTCTGGCTGCCTTAGTGGTCTTCGACCGGTACGCCCTGCGGCGGGAGACCGCGCTGGCCCTGGGGGCCACCCTGGCCCTGGACCCTGCCGCGCCCGACGCCCTCGACGCCGCCCGCGCCCATCTCGGCGCGCGTGACCTATACGATGGGGCCGACCTGACTTACGAACTCTCCGGCAACCCCGAGGCGCTCAATCTGGCCTTCGCGCTGACCGGCTTCGCCGGGCGCTTGGTCATCGGTTCGTGGTACGGCACCAAACGCGCCGCACTGGACCTGGGCGGACGCTTCCATCGCAGTCGCATCCGCCTGCTGAGCAGCCAGGTCACCACCCTGGCCCCCGAACACACCGGGCGCTGGAGCAAGGCCCGTCGGCTGGCCCTGGCCTGGGAGATGTTGCGCAGGTTCCCTGCCGAGCGCCTGATCACCCATCGCGTGCCCTTCATCGAAGCCCCCACGGCCTACCGTCTGCTCGACCAACAACCCGAAAACGCCATCCAGGTCATCCTGACCTATCCAACCAACCAGGCAACCATGTAACCAGTCAACCAACCAACAGCGAGGTAACCCTCATGTACCAACTCACCGTGATGCGCGACTTCATCGCCCAGCACTATCTCATCGGCGGCGACTGGGGCCCGGAAAACGCCCCCCACAGCCACCATTATCGCGTTGAAGTACGACTGGAAGGCGATACCCTGGACGAACACGGCTACCTGGTGGACATCGTGGCCGTGGAAGCCGCCCTGGACCGCCTTATCGCCCGCTACCGCGACCATCTGCTCAACGACCTGCCCGAATTCGCCGGGCTGAACCCCAGCCTGGAACACTTCGCCCGGATTTTCGCCCAGGCCCTGGCGCCGGACATCGCCGTCCCCAACCTCCACCGCCTCACCGTGCGCCTGTGGGAGCACGAGACGGCCTGGGCCGCCTATACGATGACCCTATGACAGCCCGTTCCGACCTCACCGTCTTCCTCCGCTACCTGGCCGCCAAGCGCACCGTGGACGACCGCGCGCTGAACCGCCGGGTGTGGCGGGCCTTCCGCGCCTGCCTGGCCGCCTGGGGCCTCACCGAAGCGTCTGTGCATTACACGCTGCTGGACGTCGACCCGGCCAACATCGCCCTGGCCCGGAAGCGCTTGGCCTCGCCGCCCCCTCCCCATGAAGCCCCTTAACCTCGGCCTGCTCATCTACGGTTCGCTGGACACGCCCTCCGGCGGCTACCTTTACGACCGCCTGCTGGTGCGGCATCTGGAAAACCACGGCCACCGGGTGACCGTGGTCTCCCTGCCCTGGCGGAACTACCTCCGCCACCTGGGGGACAATCTCAACCCTCAGGTGGTGCACCGTTTACTGGATCCGGGGGTGGACCTCTGGATCCAGGATGAACTCAACCACCCTTCGCTGTTCCTGCTCAACCGCCGGCTGAAGGCGCTGCTCCCAGAGGTGCCTCTGATCAGCCTGGTCCACCATCTGCGCAGCGACGAACGTCACCCGCGCCCGCTGCTGCCCCTTTACCGGGCCGTCGAGCGGGCCTACCTGCGCAGTGTAGACGCTTTTGTATTCAACAGCCGGACCACACAACGCCGGGTGGTCTCTTTGCGGGGCAGCCCCCTGCCCCCACACATCGTGGCCTATCCCGGCGGCGACCGCCTGCGCCCTCAGACCGACCCCGCCTTCATCCGCGCCCGCGCCCACGAACCCGGCCCGTTACGGGTGCTCTTCTTAGGCAACCTCATCCCACGCAAGGGCCTCCATGTGCTCCTCCAGGCCCTGGCCCGCCTGCGACCGGAGGAAGCCGTCCTTGAAGTAGTCGGCGGCGAGCATTTCGACTCGGGCTACGCCCGCCGGATGCGCCGCCTTGCTCAACGGCCCGCCCTGCGCGGCCGGGTGCGCTTTCACGGCTACCTGGACGACGAGCCCCTGCGGCGCCGGTTGCGCTGGGCGCAGGTGTTGGCCGTGCCTTCGCGATACGAGGGCTTCGGCATCGTGTACCTGGAAGCCATGGGCTTTGGCCTGCCCGTGCTGGCCGGCGAACGCGGAGCCGCCTGGGAATTCGTCATCGAGGGGGAAAACGGCTTTCTGCTCCCCGCCCGAGAAGGGGACGCCGTCGCGCACCTGGCCACGCTGCTGCGGCGGCTGCACCACGACCGGGACACCCTGGCTTCCATGGGTCTGGCCGCCCGCCGACGCTACGAGGCCCACCCTACCTGGGAAGCAAGCCTGAGTCGCATCCGGGCGTTCCTCGAAACGACGCCGTGGACCCGGTGACCTTCGTCAGGGACAAAACTTTTCCCTCCCTCGCGTGTTATCAGCCAAGAAGCAAGCCATCCTTTGCCCAAGTCGCAGGAGTGCATTCCATGGCTACACGAAGAGTCGTTGTCACCGGTCTGGGGGCCATCTCACCCCTGGGACTGGATTTCCCCACCACCTGGCAAAACCTGCTGGCCGGTCGCTCCGGCGCCGGGCCCATCACCCGCTTCGACGCCTCGGCCCACAAAGTGCGCATCGCCGCCGAGGTCAAGGGCTTCGACCACCCCATCGCCCGCTTTGGGCGGCGCGAGGCCCGAAAGATGGATCGCTTCATCCAGTTCGCCGTGGTGGCGGCCGAGGAAGCCGTGCAGCACGCCCGCCTTCCCTTGGACAAAGTGGACCGGGAACGCGTCGGCGTGGTCATGGGCACCGGCATCGGCGGCGTGGAGACCCTGTTCCACGAGACCCGCACGCTGCTGGAAAAAGGGCCGCGGGTCAATCCCTTTCTGGTGCCCCGCATGTTGGCCGACAGCGGCCCCGGCGTGATCGCCATCCGCCTCGGCCTGATGGGGCCAAATCTGGCCGTGGTCACCGCCTGCGCCAGCAGCACCAACGCCGTGGGCGAGGCCCTGCACCTCATCCGTCGCGGCGATGCCGATGTGGTTTTGGCCGGCGGTGCCGAGGCGGCCATTACGCCCATCGCCCTGGCCGGGATGGAGGTCATCGGCGCGCTGAGCACCCGCAACGAGGAGCCGGAAAAGGCCTCGCGCCCCTTCGACGCCCGGCGGGACGGCTTCGTCATGGGCGAGGGCGCGGCCTTCTTGGTATTGGAGAGCCTGGAGCATGCCCAACGCCGGGACGCGCGCATCCTGGCCGAGGTGGTGGGCTACGGAAGCACCTGCGACGCCCACCACATCACCGCCCCGGCGGAAGACGGCGCAGGCGCCGCCCGCTGTATGCGCCACGCCCTGCAAAGCGCCAAGCTACAACCCCAGGAAATCGACTACATCAACGCCCACGGCACCAGCACCCCCCTGAACGACAAAAGCGAGACTTCGGCCATCAAAACCGTTTTCGGCGAGGCTGCCTATGCCATCCCCGTTTCCTCCACCAAATCCATGACCGGCCACCTCATGGGGGCCGCCGGGGCCCTGGAGGCCGCCATCTGCGTGCAGGTCCTCCAGGACGGGATGCTTCCCCCCACCATCAACTACGAGTTCCCCGACCCTGCCTGTGACCTGGACTATGTGCCCAACCAGGCCCGCCGGGCCGAGGTGCGCTACGCCATGTCCAATTCCTTCGGCTTCGGCGGCCACAACGCCACCATCATCTTGCGCCGTTGGGACGCAGGCTAAGTTCGGGAGGGCCCTATGCGCTACGCTCACATCACCGGGTGGGGCATGGCCGTCCCTGACCGGGTGCTGACCAATCATGACCTGGCCCAGATGGTGGACACCAGCGACGAATGGATCCGCACCCGCACGGGCATTCGGGAGCGACATGTGGCCGGGCCGGAGGACACCACTGCCAGTCTGGCCGTCCGCGCCGCCCTGCAGGCGCTGGAGACCGCCCAGGTACGCCCCAACGAGGTGGATCTGATCATCGTCGCCACCTCCTCGCCGGAATACAACAACTTTCCCGCCACCGCTTCCCTCGTCCAGGACGCCATCGGCGCCACTCGTGCCGGGGCCTTCGACCTGGCGGCGGCCTGCAGCGGTTTCATCTTCGCCGTGAACATGGCCGCCCAAACCATCCGCAGCGGGGCCCTGGATACCGTGCTGGTCATCGGCACGGAAACCCTCTCACGCATCGTGGACTGGCAAGATCGCAACACCTGTGTGCTGTTCGGCGACGGGGCCGGGGCCTTCGTGCTTCAGGCCTCATCGGAGCCGGGCGGTGTGCTCAGCGGGGTGATGCGCTCGGATGGCTCCGGGGCCGAGACGTTGTACATTCCGGCCGGGGGGAGCCGCCTGCCCGCCTCCGCAGAAACCGTCGCCCAACGGCTGCACTTTGTGCGGATGAACGGTCGGGAGGTGTTTCGCTTTGCCACACGGGTCATGGCCGACGCCACCCGCGAGGCCGTTGCCGCCGCCGGCTGGTCCCTCGAAGAACTGGACCTTGTCATCCCCCATCAGGCGAATGTGCGCATCATCGAGGCCGCGGCCAAACGGCTCAAAATGCCCATGGAGCGATTCGTGGTCACCCTGGACCGCTACGGCAACACCTCCACCGCCTCCATCCCCATCACCGCCTGCGAGGCCGCACGGGCTGGCCGCCTGCGCCCCGGCGACAAAGTGGTCATGGTTGGCTTTGGCGGCGGGCTGACCTGGGGGGCCATCGCCGTTCAGTGGAGCGGCCCTTTGACC
>DUEP01000078.1 GCA_011176535.1 Anaerolineae bacterium
ACGCGCCGCCACCGCGGCCGCGCTGCCGCCGCTGGAGCCGCCGGGCACCCGCTCCAGATCCCAAGGGTTACGGGTGGGGCCGTAGGCCGAGTTCTCCGTTGAGGATCCCATGGCGAACTCGTCGGTGTTCGTCTTCCCCAACACAATCACCCCGGCGTCCAGCAAGCGCTGCACCGCCGTGGCCGTGTAGGGCGGCACAAACCCTTCCAGAATGCGGGAGCCGCAGGTGGTGGGCATGCCGGTCACAGTGAGCACATCTTTCACCGCCAGCGGTAGGCCCAACAGCGGGGGCAACGCCTCGTCGGGGTGCCTGCGCGCCTGCTGCCGACGCCGATCCGCCTCACGGGCCGCCTCCAGCGCCTGCGCTTCGGCGAGGTACAGATAAGCGTGCAGCGCCCCCTCCCAGCGGTGCGTCTGCTCCAGATAGGCCACCACCAGTTCTTCGCTGGAGAATTCACCGCGTTGCAACGCGGACAAAATCTGCGGCACGCTCAATCGAGAGACATCCAGGCCATTCATGGGCTCATCCAAAGGGGGAAATGCAGGGTTTGCTGCGGCAAAAAACGCCCTCGTTACTCGAACACCGGCGGCACGCGAAACTGGCCGTCTTCCACTTCCGGGGCATTGGCCAGCAACGCGTCGCGGGGCAGGCCGGGGCGCGGTTCATCGGGGCGCAGCACGCTGCGGGGCGGCAGCACACTGGCCGTGGGCGGGATGCCCTCCGTATCCACGGCCTGCAGGCGGGTAAAGTGCTCCAGCACCGCCGACAACTGCTGGCGGTATTCTTCCACCTCGACCTCGCTGAGTTCCAGCCGGGCCAGAGCCGCAATGTGCAACACTTCTTCTCGGGTAATCATGGTGCAAATTATACCTGAGGCGGGCCAAAAAACAAGCGCCTGCGACGGCAAATCCTCCAAACCCGCTTGCGCGGCGGCCGAAATTCGGCTACACTGAGTTTACCCTCTCCCGGCAGGAGCCTCCCATGTCCCTCTTCCATGCCACGGCGTACATCGGCATCATCCCGGCGGCCCCTGGACACCCGCTGACCTACGCGGCCCTGAACGCCCAGGGCGACCTACTGGCCCTGGGGCAGGGAGACAGCCACGAGGTGCTGGCCTTTGCGGGGGGACAGCGCGCGGCCTTCGTCGCCCTGGGCAGCCCCAGAGGACCGGCCCAGGGCCTGTTTCAGGACCCCCAGGTGCGCCAGACCCTTTCCCCGCCGCCCCGTCCGGGCCGCTGGACCCGCGGGCGGGTGGCCGAGTACCTGCTGCGCCGCCACAACCTGCGGATTCATCTGACCCCTACCGACGAGGCCCAGTGTCCGGCCTGGATGCGCACCGGCTTTCGCCTGAACGCGGCCCTGCAACGCCTGGGATACACAGTGTATCCGGACGATCAGGCGCCCCGGCAACTGCTGGAAACTTACCCCCATGCCGTGTTCGCCGCGCTGCTGGGACGGCTGCCGTTCCCCAAAGGCACCTTAGAGGGGCGAATCCAGCGCCAACTGGTGCTGCGCAACCAGGGGCTGGCGCTGCCCGACCCCATGCGCGTATTCGAGGAAATCACCCGCCATCGCCTGCTCCAGGGCATGCTGCCCACGCCGGGGCTCTACACCCCCCACGAACTGGACGCCTTAGCCGCGGCCTGGACGGCCTATCGGGCCCACCAGGCCCCCGAAGAGGTGACCCGCCTGGGCCACCCCGCCGAGGGGGAGATCGTGCTGCCCGTGGCGACGCTGCTGCCGCGCTACCGGCGATGACCGCATGTAAAACTATCAGGCTTTGGATAGCCCTGTTGTTCTTTTTACCTATCGGGGCGATAACGCTCCTTGCCGCCTTCTTCGCCGCGCCTTTCTGGACCACCGCTTACATCGTAACCGCCTTGCTCCTTTGGTGGCTGCTTCGCCCTCACATTCCTCTTCTTCGCCACCTTTGGCGCCTGTGGCCTGCCTACGCGGGCGGGGGCCTTCACAGCCCTCTGCCCACAGACTTTTCTTAACCATGACCAACACTCGAAGCGGCCCGGCGGCTCCCGTCTTCCTCCTCTTCCTCGCTGCCGTCTTCCTGTCCCTCGTGGTCAAACTCCTGCGGCCCCATGAACCGCCCCCTCCAACCGTCTTGGTGACCGAAAGCGCGCCTCAGCCCCTTAAATCCCTCGCTCGAACCCTGGCCAAACTCCCCCTCTTGCACAAACCTACCCTCCTCCTGGGCCTCATTATCATCCTGCTCAGCATAGCCTTCTCCATAACCATGGTCACAGCGCAGACATTCCTTATCGTCACTCATGCCATCCCTACCATTACCCCTATCCCCAGCCCAACACTACTCAGCACCGCAACACCGCCCCCTACCTTTACCCCAACCATCACCCTCACACCAACAGAGTAACCCTCACCCCAACCATTACCCCCACATTTGACCCCCACATCCTAGGCAACACCTTCCTCCTGCTTGGCTACAGTCGCACCGCCAAACCCTACAGTCTGGCCCGGGCCAAAGTCCTCACCTCCCCGGGCAACTGGTGCCACCTCAACTACATCACCCCCTCAGGCCGCGTATCCACTGCCGCTGGCGTAGGCGATACCATCGCCGACCAAAACGGCATTTGCTACTGGCAGTGGGTCATCGGCTCCAAAACCAATCCCGGCACCGGACACATCCGAATCCGCGTCGGAGATTACACCAAGACTTTTCCCATCGAGGTCCAACGCAAATAACCTCACACAACCAACCAGGAAGGAAACATACATTCGAAAAGCAAAAAAATACCCCTAAGGACATTAGGCGGCTACGCCGCTGAACCTCTGCTTCGTTGCTTTGTTACTTCGTCCTTCGGCTTCGTCGAAAATCGCCTATCCAGCATTTACGCGGGAGGGTATCTTGATTCTTTCCTGCTCCCCCCTTCGGAAGAGGAGAAGGAAAAGGCAAAGCCGGGGAAGCGGCCGTCCTCACTTCGCTCAAAACATGCAAAAGATGTCGGCCCGCCAAAGGTTGTTAAACGCACCCTCCCGACGGGGTTGACGAACCCATCAGAAAGGCAGACGATACCCAGCGAAGGTCAGGGGTGGGCAGTTCTGTGGCCCTCACCCCTCCCTCTCTTGCCGCACCTGGGTCAGCACCGTGAGGATCTCTGCGCCGAAGCGTGCCCGTCGCCAGGGGGTGTCGACCATGACGGCCTCCAGGTCGGCCTGTTTTTGGGGGTCGCGGGCGGCGATGGCCTCCAGCACATCGCGGGGCAAGACCACATCGGAAGGCACGCCCATCCTCTGAGCCCTGGCCTGCCGCCAGCGCCGCAGCGCCTCCACCCGGGCCAGATAGGCTTCGTCGGGGCGGGCGTGAGGGGGCGTGGGGCGCGGCGGTGCCTGCAGGCCCCGCTCCACCGCCTGCAGCAACGCCTGCCCGTGACGACGCACCAGGCCTGGGGTCAGTTCCGGCACGCGGCGGAGATCTTCCAGGCGGCGGGGCAGGTGCCGGGCCACGGCCAGCAACGCCCGGTCGCTGAGCACCTTGAACCGCGGCCAGTTACGCTGCCAAGCCAGACGGTCGCGGTAGGCCACCAACTCGGCCAACACCGCCCGCTGCTGAGGGGTGAGCAGGTGGGCGCCCTTGACCTCCCAGGAAGCGCGTCCGTTTTCCCGAGGCGTCAGCGCTGCCAGGCGGGCGAAATCCTCCTGCGCCAGGGGCCACAAGCCCGCCTTCTCCAACTCGGCGCGCAGACGATGGCGCAGGAGGATGAGGTAGCGCGTATCCAGCCGGGCGTAATCCAGCAAGGCCTGCGGCAAGGGGCGCTGCCCCCAATCGGCGCGCTGGAACCGTTTGTTCAACCGGACGCCGAAAAACGATTCCAGCAAAGCGCCCAACCCCACCCGCGGGTAGCCCAGGATGCGGGCGGCGATCATGGTGTCGAACAGGTTGGCAAAGGTAAAGCCAAAGTCACGGCGCAGAGTGAGCACATCATAATCCGCACCGTGGAACACCTTTTCCACCTGGGGGGAGGCAAAGACATCGGCCAGAGGGCTTAAATCGGGCACGACCAACGGGTCCACCAGGTAATCCGCCTGGGGCGTGGAAAACTGGACAAGGCAAACCTGCTCCTGGAAAGCGTGCAAGCTGTTGGATTCGGTATCCACCGCGACAATGGGTTCGGCCAGCAGGGTCCGGGCCAGTTGACGAACCTCATCAGGCCGAGTCAGCAAAATCGGGGGAGGAAGCGTTTCGATTTCCATGCACTCAATTATACTCTTGCGGCCGATTTGACACTTTTCCTACAGGGCGTTAACAAACTTCTTGTATTCGCCTGGTATGCTATGCGTGGCGCTCATGGGCTTGAGCGCCGTTATCCAAACCAGACTAAACCATTCAGGCCAAGGCCTGAATGCCTGAAAAACGAGGAGGGAACAATGTCCAAAATCATCGG
Source organism: Anaerolineae bacterium (assembly GCA_011176535.1). Lineage (NCBI taxonomy): Bacteria > Bacillati > Chloroflexota > Anaerolineae > Anaerolineae bacterium. The sequence goes on from DUEP01000078.1 coordinate 4,417, forward strand.
GATTGACCTGGGTACGACCAACAGCGTCGTTGCCGTCATGGAAGGTGGCGAACCGGTGGTGATCCCCACGGCGGAAGGCTCCCGGCTATGCCCGTCGGTGGTGGCCTTCAACAAGAACGGTGAGCGCCTGGTGGGCCAGTTGGCCAAGCGCCAGGCCATCATCAACCCGGAGAACACCATCTTCTCCATCAAACGCTTCATGGGGCGGCGCTACGAAGAGGTGGAAGAAGAGCGCAAGATGGTGCCCTACAAGGTGGTCAAAGGCCCGGCCGGAGACGCCCGGGTGTACATTCCCGTGACCGGCAAGGAGTACACGCCCCAGGAAATCTCAGCCATGATCCTGGCCAAGTTGAAGACCGACGCCGAGGCTTACCTGGGTGAGCCGGTGACCAAAGCGGTGATCACCGTGCCGGCTTACTTCAACGACAGCCAGCGGCAGGCCACCAAAGATGCCGGGCGCATCGCCGGGCTAGAGGTGCTGCGCATCATCAACGAGCCGACCGCCGCGGCTCTGGCTTACGGTCTGGACAAGAAAAAGAACGAAACCATCCTGGTCTTCGACCTGGGTGGCGGTACGTTCGATGTGTCCATCCTGGAGGTCGGTGAAGGCGTCATCGAGGTTAAGGCGACCAACGGGGATACCCATCTGGGCGGCGACAACTGGGACGAACGGCTGGTGAACTACATCGCCGACGAGTTCAAGAAAGAACACGGCATTGAGTTGCGGGAAGACCGCAACGCCCTTCAGCGGTTGCGCGAGGCGGCCGAAAAGGCGAAGATCGAACTCTCCACGGTGACGGAGACGGAGATCAACCTGCCTTACATCACGGCCACGCCCAGCGGCCCGCTGCACCTGGTGATGAGCATCACGCGGTCTAAGTTCGAACAACTGACCGAAGATCTGATCGAGCGCCTGAAAGGGCCCTTCTTTGCTGCCCTCAAGGACGCCGGGCTCAAGCCGGAGGACCTGGACGAGGTGGTGTTGGTGGGCGGTGCCACGCGTATGCCCATGGTGCAGGACCTGGTGCGCCAGTTGACGGGCAAGGAGCCGCACAAGGGCGTGAACCCCGACGAGGTGGTGGCCGTGGGCGCGGCCATCCAGGCCGGTGTACTGGCCGGTGAGGTCAAGGACATCCTGCTGCTGGATGTGACGCCGCTCTCCCTGGGCGTGGAGACCCTGGGCGGCGTGATGACGGTGCTCATCCCGCGCAACACCACCATCCCGGTGCGGAAGACGGAGGTCTTCACCACAGCCGAGGACAACCAGACGGCGGTGGACATCCATGTGCTGCAGGGCGAGCGGCCAATGGCGGCCGACAACAAGAGCCTGGGCCGCTTCCGCCTGGAAGGCATCCCGCCCGCGCCGCGCGGCGTGCCGCAAATCGAGGTCACCTTTGACATCGACGCCAACGGCATCCTGCATGTGACCGCCCGCGACAAGGCCACGGGCAAGGAGCAGAAGGTGACCATCACGGCGACGACCAACCTGACCGAGGAAGACATCGAGCGCATGGTGCGCGAGGCCAAGGAACACGAGGCCGAAGACCGCCAGCGCAAGGAGTTGGCCGAGGCGCGCAACCAGGCCGACACCTTAGCCTACCAGACCGAGAAGACCCTGCGCGAGTTGGGCGACAAGGTGCCCCAGGCCGAGCGCGAGCGCATCACCGCCAAGGTGAAGGAACTGCGTGAGGCCATGCAGGGCGAGGACCTGGAGCGCATCAAGCGGCTCAACGACGAGGTGCAGCAGATGTGGCACGCGCTGAGCCAGCAACTCTACGCGGCGCAGCAGCAAAGCGGCACGCCTTCGGCCGAGACCGGCTCCGACGGCAGCAGGAGCACCGAAGGCGAGAAGCCCGGTGAAGGCGAAGTGGTGGACGGCGAGTTCCGCGAAGCGTAACCTCACCTCCTGCAATCACCGGAACCCCTGACAGGGTGTGTGACCTGTCAGGGGTTCTTTGTATCGCCAAGACGCCAGGGGCGCGAGGGGTGGTCGAGCGTCGTGAGTCGTGGCATCGTTCTCCTCACACTTCGCACTTCGCACCTAACATTTAGAACACCCCCACGTCATCCGCTGTCTATTCACGGCGTCACGCCCAGGAAGTGCAGGGCGTAGCGGGCGTCCTGGTAGGTGGGGTTGGCCTCCAGGGCCGCCCGAAACGCCTCGATGGCGCCCTGGCGATCGCCCAGGCGGTAGAGGGACCAGCCGCGCCAGAGGTGCGCCTCCTCGGAGTTCTTGGTGATGCGCAAGGCGTAATCGGCCAGGGCCAACAGGTCCTCAAAGCGCCCGGTGTGAAAGTAGGCGATAAAGGGGCCGAACTGGTAGCGCAGGAATCGCTGGGGCAAACCGATCTGGCGGGCGCGGTCGTAGGCCTGAGCCGCTTTGGCGTAACGCTCGAAGTACACCAGATTGGTGCCCAGGTTGAACCAGGCGAAAGCATCGTCGGGATGGGCCTCCACGGCACGGCGGGCCTGTTCCAGCGCCCGCTGGCGGTTAAGGTCGCGGTCGGCGTCAGGGCCTAAAATCGCCTGCACCGTGACCTCCCAGTCCGGCGGATAGATGTAGAGGTACACATGGTTGAACGCCTCCCAGTTGCGGGCCAGGGTGGTGTAAGGCACCCGCCGGTTCGGGCCGTAGAAGGAATCCTGGGCGATGTAAACGCCTTCCCCGTCGTCGTAGCCCGTGAGCAGCAGATAGTGCCCGGCCCAGCGGTCATCGTTGCGCCAGTAGGCCTGTTCGAGCGTCATGCCCTCTTCGATCATGATAGGCATCCCGGCAGCTAGGAAGCCCTTCAGGCGCTCCAGGTTGCCGCCCACCCGGAAGTCGGCGTTGAGCCACCCGGCGCGGGTGCGCACGAAGAAAATCAACTCGTCCACATTCACATTGCGGTCACTGCGCTTGGGTTTGACCAGATCGGAGATGTCGTACTGGTCGCCCTGCCAGCCCCACCAGCGCAGGTAGAGGGCCAAGGTGGCCGGGCCACAATTGTTCCAGTCTTGCTTTTCCCAGCGCGGGGGCTTCAGGGTCACGGCAGGGGGCAACGGGGTGGGAGGCGGGGACGAGGTGGGCGAAGCCCCGGGGGTGGGCGTGGAGGTTGGGGGAGGAGGCGTGGTTTCCGGGGTCTGGCTGGGCGTGGCCCAGGGAACGAGGGAAGCCTTTGGGGTCGGCACCGCGCCCACAGGATGCAGTTCCATCCTCAAGGCGGTCCAGGCCGCGTCCAACCGCCAACCCAAACGCCGCTGGACCCCGGGGAGTTGATACAGCCCCCAAAGCAGGAGCACTCCCGTGAGGAGTCCACCGATCAAGGCGAAAAGTTTGTATGGCCAACGCATGGCGCAGATTGTATCACGGTGGAGGAATTGGGTTATAATGCGGGGCATGACGAAAAAGGGCAAGTATTATCTTTGGACTATTGGTTGTCAGATGAATGTGGCCGACTCGCGGCGGGTGGCCTCGGCGCTGGAGGGGCTGGGCTACGCCCCGGTCAAGCGGCCCGAAGAGGCCGATGTGGTGGTGCTCAATACCTGCGTGGTGCGCCAGAGCGCCGAGGATCGGGTAGTGGGGCGGCTGATGTCGCTGCGCGCCTTGAAGGAGCGGCAGCCCCACATGGTGATCAACCTGATGGGGTGCTTTGTGGGCATCCGCGGGCAGGAGCGTCTGCGCCGGCGGTTCCCCTTTGTGGATGTGTTCTCGCCCCCTTCGGACCCCCGCCCGCTGCTGGAACACCTGACCCAGGACGAGGGCAAAGCGCTGGACGAAGCCGAGACCACCCAGCGCTTTGCCCTGATGGACGGCGAGTTGGTGCTGCCCCGGCAAGAACGGGGGAAGTTGGTAAGCGCCCATGTATCGGTGGTGCTGGGCTGCTCCCACGCCTGCACGTTCTGCATCATCCCCTACCGCCGGGGGCCGGAGCGCAGCCGCCCGATGGAGCAGGTGTTGGCCGAGGTGCGCTCCTTAGTAGCTCAGGGTGTTGAAGAGATCACCCTGCTGGGGCAGATTGTGGACCGCTACGGCAAGGACTTCCCCGAAGGGCGGCCCAACCTGGCCGATTTGCTGCGCCGGGTGCACGAGATTGAAGGGCTGGCCCGCATCCGGTTCCTCACCTCGCACCCCAACTGGATGACAGACGAACTGCTGGAGACGGTGGCCGAACTGCCCAGGGTGATGCCCCACATTGAGGTGCCGGTGCAGGCTGGGGACGACGAAGTGCTGCGCCGGATGCGGCGCGGTTACACCGCCGAGGACTACCGCCACCTGGTGAAGAAAATCCGCCGCATCATCCCTGATGTGGCGATTGCCACCGATGTGATCGTCGGCTTCCCCGGCGAGACCGAGGCGCAATTCCAACGCACCTACGACCTGCTGGCCGAGTTGAAACTGGATGTGGTGCACCTGGCCCGCTATTCGGAGCGGGCAGGCACCTTAGCGGCCCGCAAGATGCCCGACGATGTGCCCGCCGAGGAAAAGATGCGCCGCTTCCGGCTGATCGAGGAACTGCAAGAGGGCATCAGCGCCGAGATCAACGCTCGCTACTTAGGGGAGGTGGTGGAGGTGCTTTTCGAGGAGAAAGTCAAGGGCCGCTGGAAGGGCCGCACCCCCCAGAACAAACTGGTGTTTGTGGAAAGCGCCGAGGAGTTGCGCGGCCAAGTGCGCCCGGTGCGCATCACCTGGACCGGCCCCTGGTCTATGTTGGGCGAACTGGCCGACCGCCCGCCTATGGGGCTGGAGGCACTCAAACGCAAGGTGGAGGCGAACGCCCATCCCGGGCGACGGGCGTGAGTCAAATCTCAGGCACACATTTCAGGAGGAGCCATGGACAGCGCCAAAGTCACCGCCGTGTTGCAGCGCGTGGAGCAGAACCGCGAGGCCATCATCCGCTTTCTGCACGACATCGTCGCTATCCCCAGCATGGACGGCCAAATCCGCGAGGTGGGTGAGCGCATCGGCGAGGAGATGCGCCGCTTGGGTTTCAAGGAAGTGCGTTTCGACAAGATGGGCAACATCCTGGGCCGCATCGGCGACGGCCCACGGGTGATGGTGTACGACTCCCACATCGACACCGTGGGCATCGGCGACCCGGAAGAATGGGCGTGGGACCCCTTCAAAGGCAAGGTGGAAAACGGGGTGCTCTACGCCCGCGGCGCCTGCGACGAAAAAGGCAGCACGCCGGGCATGGTGTACGGCTTAGCCATCGCCAGGGAACTGGGGCTGCTGGAGGGATGGACGGTATACTACTTCGGCAACATGGAGGAGTGGTGCGACGGCCTGGCCCCCCGCGCCTTCGTGGAGGTGGACCCCGGCGTGAAACCCGATTTCGTGGTCATCGGCGAGCCGACCAGGATGCAGGTGTACCGGGGACACAAGGGCCGCGTGGAGATGCGCGTAGTGGCCAAAGGGAAGAGCGCCCACGCCGCCAACAACCACTTAGGCGAGAACGCCATCTACAAACTGCTGCCCGTCATCGCCGGCATCCGTGACCTGGAGCCCCAACTGGGCGACCACCCCTTCCTGGGCCACGGCAAAATCACGGTGAGCGACATGCGGGTGAAGACGCCCAGCATCAACGCGGTGCCCGACGAGGCGGTGATCTACATCGACCGGCGCATGACCTTCGGCGAGACCAAGGAAGAGGCCGTGGCGCAGGTGGAGGCGCTCATCCCGCAGGAGGAGAAGGGTAAAGTGTGGGTGGAGGTGCTGCGCTACGAGGAGCCCTCCTACACCGGCTTCGTACTGCCGGTGGAGAAATACTTCCCGGCCTGGGCGCTGGAGGAGAATCACCCCCTGGTGCAGGCCGGGCAACAGGTGCGGCGGCTCATCGGTCTGCCCGAGGCGCCCACGGGCAAGTGGGATTTCTCCACCAACGGGGTGTACTGGGCCGGGACGGCGGGCATCCCCAGCATCGGCTTTGGTCCCGGCGACGAGGTCACGGCGCACACGGTGGAAGACAGCGTGGCGCTGGAGGATGTGGTCAAGGCGACGGCCTTCTACGCCCTGCTGCCGGCGGCGATTTCATAAAAAGAGGGGGGTGGCGGTCTCATCGCCAAAAACCCCTCTTATGTTCCGTACACTTCCTCCACCCGCGGGCGATACTGCAGCGCCTCGGCCAGGTGCTCCGGCCGGATGGCCTCGCTCCCGGCCAGGTCGGCGATGGTGCGCGCCACCTTGAGCACCCGATGGTACGCCCGCGCCGAAAGCGCCATCTGCTGCATGGCCAGACGCATCAACTGCCGACCCTGTTCGTCCAGGGTGCAGAAGCGGCGGATCTCGGCCGGGCCCATCTCGGCGTTAGCCTGCAGACCAAAGGGGGCCAGGCGTTTGCGCTGGCGCTCCCGCGCCGCTTCCACCCGTTGCCGAATGGCCTCCGAGGGCTCGCCCAGGCGGTCGTCGCTCAACTTTTCATATTCCACCCGCGGCACTTCAAGATGAATGTCGATGCGGTCGAGCAAGGGCCCGGAGATGCGCTTGCGGTAGCGGGTGATGGTCGCAGGGCTGCAGGTGCAGGCGTGGGTCGGGTCGCCGTAATACCCGCAGGGGCAGGGGTTCATGGCCGCCACCAGCATGAAATTGGCCGGAAAAGTGAGCGTGCCCTGGGCGCGGCTGATGGTGACCACCTTGTCCTCAATGGGCTGACGGAGCACCTCCAGGGTGCGCTGGCCGAACTCGGGCAATTCATCCAGAAAGAGCACGCCCCGGTGGGCCAGAGACACCTCGCCAGGATGCGGCCAGTTGCCCCCGCCCACCAGCCCGGCGTGGGAGATGGTGTGATGCGGCGCGCGGAAGGGGCGGGTGGTGATGAGGGGCTGGTCGGCCGGCAAGAGGTCGGCCACCGAATAAATGCGGGTCACCTCTAGGGCTTCTTCCACCGTCATCCGCGGCAGAATGCCCGGCAAGGCCCGCGCCAGCAAGGTCTTGCCCACACCGGGAGGCCCCACCATGAGCAGGTTGTGCCCACCCGCGGCGGCCACCTCCAAAGCCCGCTTGGCCTGTTCCTGGCCTTTGATCTCGGCAAAGTCCACCGCCCCCCGGCCCGGCGGCAACTCGTCCAGGCGGATAGTGAGATGGGGCGCGATGAGCTGCTCGCCGCGCAGGTGGGCCACTAACGTGGCCAGGGTGGCGACCGGGTACACCTCGATGCCGGGGATCAAAGCGGCCTCCGGCGCGTCGGCCTGGGGCACGAACACCCGGCGGAAACCTCGCTCGCGGGCCGTCGCCGTGACGGCCAGCACGCCCCGCACATGGCG